>CAZSIR010000046.1:0-10443 GCA_964606765.1 uncultured Bordetella sp.
GCTTCTCCTGCACCCAGCTCCAGTTGCGCTTGTAGCGCGACTCGCGGTAATCCCATTCCGGATAGGGAATGCCCTTGTCGCTGCTGCCCTGCCCCGGTTGGTCCTTGTCGCTCTGCCCGGAAGCGCGCGCCGACTGGCCCGAGGAATCGCCGTAGCTGGGCATTTCCTTTTTCTCGCCGTCATCGCGCTGGTCGCCCGACTCCGCGTTCTGCGGCGCCTCGGTCTCCTCGCCGCCCTCTTCCTGCTGCTCGCTCTTCTGCTCGGAGCCGGCCTGGGTCTGCTGCGATTCGTCGTCGCTTTCCTGCGGATGCGCCATGCGCGACGCGTTCGGGCTGCGTCCCGGCAGGTACGCGCCATGGAAAGCCTCGAGATCGCTCACCTCGGGCAGCGTCGTCGCGTCGTAAATCTTCATCGCCGCGCGCCAGGCATCGGCAATGGTCGCGCCTTCGGCAAACAGCGCAGCAAAACGCTCATCGGCCCTGCCGCCGGCATGATGTGCCAGCGCGGCTTCGATGCTCTCCAGCGCGAGGTCGTAATACGCCGCGGTCTCCGGGTGACGAACCCCAAGGCCGTGCGCGGCATTGCGCAGGCGCTTCAGGTAATTCGGCACATTGCGCTGCACGCGGAAATCGACGCGCAGGTCCTCGCAGATGTCCAGTATCAGCTGGAACCGCAGCACATCGTCGCCGAAGCGCAGGAACAGCGGCCCCCAGGAAACGGGGCCCTTGGCCGGAAAATCCACCTTGGCCTCGGCAAACATCGCCTGCATCGCCGAGCGCTCGAACGTCCGGTAATACATGTGGCCGGCGACATGCAGCACGGCAAGGATGGCCTCTTCACGGTCAGCCATCACCGCCGGGAAATAGATGTTCTTGCCGTCGGTCTCGATGAAGGGCCGGCCCTTTTCCGGCGACCAGGTGCTTTCCTTCAATTCAAACTCGCCGCCGAACCAGACATCCAGCAGCATGCCGAGCAGGCGGTTGCGGTCGCTCAGGCGGTAACCCGGCAGGTGTTCGAGCAGCAGCGACAGGCTCTCCTCGGATTCAAGGCGGAAATACGCTTCGCCGCGCGCCCGTCCCGACTGCAGGATGTCCGCGCCGCGCGACGCCCAGGGCAGTATCGCCTGCGCGCCGAGCAGGTTGCGCACACGGATGGCCCCCGACAGGTAGGTCGACAGCATCAGCTTGCGTGACTCGAACAACTCGTCCGCCGGCGTCGCCAGCTGCTCGATGGCTGCGATGCCGCCATGACGCCCGGCCAGATCGATGACCGGGGTCGAGAAATACGCCGCGCCGCTCTCAATCTGCCGCGTACACCAGCAGAAGCCGATTTCCGCCCAGCGTTCCTCGCCGGCATGGCCCAGAGAACCGTAGGCACGGGCGACATTGGCCATGAAACCCTCCAGCGCGCGCCAGGACGCGCGCCACTGCATGAACGCCAGCGCCTGTCCGGTCCACGGCAATACGGTTTCCGAAACCTGCTCGGCCTCGAGGCTGCCGCGGATGAAGGCGCGTCCTGCGTCACGCTCGAAAGAGACCAGCGCCACGCAGGCCGCCAGCCACTGCAGCGTCACGGCTTCACCATGCGCCACAATCGCCGGCAACACCTGCTCGACTTCGCGGTGCGCGACGGCGCTGAGTTCCTGGATCTGGTTGACCGCCTTTTCGACGGCGGGGGTGTTTGTCATTTATTCGATCGGATCAAACAACTTTTGAGACAACGTCATTCCGGCGCAAGCCGGAATCCAGGAATTTAATGACCACTGGACCCCGGCTTCCCCCCCAAGGGGACTTCCTTCGGGGCGCGCCGGGATGACGAACCGGAAGACTTTCGCGACCAGTCAAGCCAGATGCGCCTGCACGATCTCCATCAGCGCATCCGCCAGCTCGACGTCGTCGGTGATCGGGCTCACCATCGCCACCTGGCAGGCCGTCACCGGATCCAGGCCGGCGGCCATCATGCTCGCCGCGTACACCAGCGCGCGGGTCGACGTTGATTCCTCGAGGCCATGATCCTTCAGCAGCCGCGCCTTGCGGCCGATGGCCACCAGCTGCTGCGCGACCTCCGGCTTGGTGCCCGGCACTTCCCTGACCAGGATCTTGCGTTCGACTTCCTCCTGCGGAAAATCAAAATTGATCGCGATGAAACGCTGTTTGGTCGACGGCTTCAGATCCTTCAGCACCGTCTGGTAGCCGGGGTTGTACGAAATCACCAGCATGAAATCCTCATGCGCGTCGATTTCCTGTCCCTTCTTTTCGATGGTCAGCTTGCGGCGATGGTCGGTCAGTGAATGGATCACCACCGTTGAATCGGTGCGCGCCTCGACGATTTCGTCGAGATAACACACCGCGCCGGTTTTCACCGCACGCGTCAGCGGACCGTCATGCCACACCGTATCCGCGCCTTCGAGCAGGAAGCGCCCGACGAGGTCGGAACTGGTCAGATCTTCGTGGCAGGACACCGTCACCAGCGGACGTTTCAACTGGAACGCCATGTGCTCGAGGAAGCGCGTCTTGCCGCAACCGGTCGGGCCTTTCAGCATCACCGGCAGACGGCGCTTGTAGGCCGCCTCGAAAATCGCCACTTCATTGCCCTGGGGTTCGTAATACGGCGCGGTGTCGCCGACCTGCGGCATCTGCACGATGTCGTGTTCCACGCCACGTACGCGGTTTGTTGCTGTCTTCATCAATACTCCGGAGTCAATTCATCAATGCACTGCGGGACGGCTTCGGGTGACCCTGGCCCCCCTCGCCCGATATTAATACAGTTGCGGCGTTGCAACGGCAGCACAGCACAGGCCGCGGCCCGTCACTGACAGCAGCGGGCCCGCGCAGCACAGATCCTGGATGGCGTCCGCCTTACCGGCGGAGAAAATGAAAAATAATTGTTTTAAATCATATATTTACAATAAAAATTTGCTGCCGCAGAAATCCTTGCGCGCAGCCGCGGCATGACGAACAGCGGGCACTGCTGCCGCGCTGCGCATCATGCGGACCACGACGAACCGCGGGATGCAATCGCTCTATCATTGCAATCCGGCAAACAAAAACCATCAGGCACAAGACATGCGTTGGGAAGGCGGCAGGGAAAGCGACAACATCGAAGACCGGCGCAGTGGCGGCGGCGGCATGGGTCGCGGCATCGCCGGCGGCGGCATCGGCGTCATCGTGATTGCCGTGGCGGCGATGTTCCTCGGGGTTGATCCAGGCCTGGTGATGAGCGTACTGGAAGGCACACAGCCCCCCATCTCCACACAGGCCCCCGCGCAAAAACCCCCGGCCAATGACGTGCAGGCCAAGTTTGTTTCCGTCGTGCTCGCCGATACCGAAGACACCTGGCAGGCGCTGTTCAAACAGGGCGGCGCGCAGTATCGCGAGCCGAAGCTGGTGCTGTTCCGCGGCGCGGTGCAGTCCGCCTGCGGCCACGCCCAGGCGGCGATGGGTCCGTTCTACTGCCCCGGCGACGAAAAAGTCTATATCGACCTGTCGTTTTTTGACGATCTGCAAAAACGCTTCAAGGCGCCGGGCGATTTCGCCCAGGCCTATGTCATCGCGCACGAGATCGGCCACCACGTGCAGAACCTGCTGGGCATTTCCGGCAAAGTCCATGCCGCGCGCCAGCGTGTTTCCGAAACCGAATACAACAAACTGTCAGTGCGCCTCGAACTGCAGGCCGACTGCCTCGCCGGCATCTGGGCGCATCACGCCGACCGCTCCCGGCAGATCCTCGAAAGCGGTGACGTCGAGGAGGCGCTGAACGCCGCCACCGCCATCGGTGATGACCGGCTGCAGATGCAGGCGCGCGGCTACGTCACGCCGGAATCCTTCAGCCACGGCAGTTCGGAACAGCGCGTGCGCTGGTTCCGCCGCGGACTGGAGACCGGCAGTTTCCAGCAATGCGACACTTTCAAGGCACGGACGCTTTGAGCGGTTCCGTCCGGGCACGGTTCAAATACCCCTCAACAACAAAAACATCAACCCGCAAGGATTTGCCATGCAACGCGCCACCACCCAGCTCCGCAAACTCGTCAAGGCCGGAAAATTCCTCGAACTGCCGGCGATCCACGATCCGCTGACCGCCAAACTCGCGGAAAGCATCGGCTTCAAGACCATTTACAACGGCGGCTTTGTCACCGGCGGCAGCACCACCATCAGCGAACCGCTGCTGTCGATGAACGAACAGATCACCGTCGCCGGCAACATGGCCAACGCGGTGAACATTCCCGTGATCATGGACGCAGGAGCCGGCTGGGGCGAACCGTTGCACACCATGCGCACGGTGCGCGAATGCATCCGCGCCGGCATCGCCGGCGTGCACATCGAAGACCAGCTGTTTCCCAAGCGCGCGCATTACCACACCTATGTCGCGCACAACATCCCGTTCAACGAATTCCGCGACAAGATCCGCCTCGCTTGCGTACAACGCGACAAAAGCGACAGGGACTTTGTCATCATCGCGCGCTCGGACGCCTGCCGCGAACAGGGTTACAAGGAAGCGGTCAGGCGCATGTTGATGGCGCGTGACCAGGGCGCCGACATGGGGCTGATCTTCCCGCGCACGCCGGAAGAAACCAGAAAGGCGCCGAAGCAGTGCAAGCTGCCGATGGTCTACGTGCAGAGCCGCGGCAACCGCGACGGCCGCCCGCTCTACTCCTTCAAACAGCTCGAAGACATGGGTTATGCCGGCAGCATTGACGCCATCCTGTCAGTGGGCGTGCAGTTCCATTTCATGCGCAAGGCGCTGCTGGAACTGAAAAAGACCGGCGACTACACCGGCATCAGCCAGAAGGATTACGTCATCGCGCGCAAGGGCGTCGAAGACATGATCGGACTGGAGGCGTATTACAAAATCGAAGAAGAGACCGTGGAGAAGATGTACAGGAAGAAAAAGCAAAAATCACGTTGACCGTTTACGGCATTGTCGCGACAGAAATTCTGCCGGATGGTCGTTAGTTTTTTTATGGCGACCGGACGAACCGTCTCCATTATGATTTACCGCATCAACCAAACACGGCCGACTGAAACCAGAACATGAAAAAAACCGTCTACTACTTCCATTCCCTGTCCTCACCCTGGGCCTATCTCGGCTGGCCGAAATTCAAGGCGCTAATCGAAAAGCATGACCTGAACGTCATTGTCCGCCCGACGCGAGTCCGCACCGAAAACGGCGGCATCCTGCTGCGCAGCCGCCCGCAGGCGCGGCAGGACTATCACGAGGTCGAACTCGACCGCTGGCGCAAGCGGCTCAACATGCCGCTGGTGCTGCGCCCGAAGCATTACCCGACACAGAACGAATTCTGCGCACGCATGGTGATCGCTGCCGACAAGCTCGGCTGGGATGCGCTGGCACTGTCACATGCTTTTCTTCACGCGCTGTGGAGCGAGGAACTCGATGTGAAGGATGCGGCCGTGCGTGTTGCCGTTGCCAACAAGCTGGGCATGGACGGCAGCAAGCTGCTGGCGATGCAGGACACGCCGGACATGATGGCGGCGTGGAAGGCCAGTGAAGACGAAGCCGCGAAGCGCGGCATTTTCGGCACGCCGACCTGGGTCTACCAGGACATTCTGTACTGGGGCCAGGACCGGCTCGATTTTCTCGACGAGGCACTCTCCCGATGAAACCTGCACTGTTGTTCGGCGGCATCACCGCCGCCCTGCTCGCCGCGCACGCGCCATCAACACTGGCGCAGACTTATCCCGACAAAACCATCCGCCTCGTCGTGCCCTTCTCCGCCGGCGGCGCGCTGGATGTCGTCGGCCGCATCCTCGGCCAGAAACTCGGCGAGTCGCTGGGCAAACCGGTGGTCATCGACAACCGCGTCGGCGCCGGCGGCAACATCGGCGCGGAGTTTGTCGCCAAGGCCGCACCCGACGGCTACACGCTGCTGATGTCCTCCGTCACCACGATGGCCATCAACATGAGCCTGACGCCGAAGCCGCCGTATGATTTCGAACGCGACTACGCACCGGTCAGCCTCAATGCCGCTGCACCGCTGACGCTGATGATTCATCCGGCGCTGCCGGCGAAGTCGGTGAAGGATTTCATCGCCATCGCCAAAGCGCGCCCCGGCCAGCTGAATTATTTTTCCTCCGGCGTCGGCACCGGCACCCATCTCGCCGCGGTGATTTTTGACCAGATGGCCGGCATCAAGACCATGCATGTGCCGTACAAGGGCGCCGGCCAGGGCGTGACCGACCTGCTGTCGGGCCAGATGCAGTTTGCGTTCTCAACCATCCAGTTGGCACTCCCCCATGTCAAAACCGGGCGCCTGCGCATGCTTGGCGTCGGCTCGCTCAAACGTTACCCGCGCCTGCCCGAACTGCCGGCCATCGCCGAAACCGTCAAGGGTTATGAAGCCGTGCAGTTGTACGGCGTCGTCGCGCCGCGCGGCACTTCGCCGGAGATCGTCAACAAGCTGTCGAATGAATTGCGCGCCATCGTCGCCACCAATGACGTGCAGGAACGTTTCCTGAACCAGGGCATCGCTCCCACTGCAACGACGCCGGATGAATTTGCCCGCGGCATCAGGCAGAACATCGCGCAGTTTGCGAAGGTGATCAAAACGCTGGATCTGAAAGTCGAGTGAATCCGCTGACTTCAGCAAGCCCCGGTCATTAAAATATTAAATAAAATCAAATACTTATAAATTACCGGGGCGCCGTACCTCAACACCCGCGCTTGCGCAATTGCCCCTCTGCCGTCCTGCGCAAAGTCTCGTTGTCCGCCTGCGCCACGCGTGCAATCTGTGCGCAGCTGGATCGCTCCGCATAAATCACCGCCACCGAGAGGAAATATTCCGGCGCCGGCATCGCGGCCAGACGGTCAAAAATGTCCTGCGGCGTTGCGGTATTACGCACCAGCGCCGACAGCACCATCGTCTGGTACAGCTTGTACTCGACATCGCCGGGAAACATCCCGCGATTGACATTCGAAAGCCGCTGCGCCATCGCCGGCGTCAGCCGCGGGTTGCCGGCCAGTCCCGTCACACGATCGTAGGTCAGCGGTCCGGCGGCAATTTTTTCCAAAGTAGCCATCGGCGTATTGCGATGCGCGCCGGCCAGTGACACCAGGTGGTTGTGGCTGCCGTCATCAACCACCGCAGCCAGCAGCGCAGCCGGCGCGGCGGGATTTTTCAGCAGCGCCACATCCACATCGCTTCGTCCCAGCGGCAGCCATGACTGGCTGATCTCCAGCAGCATTTCCGGCGTGGCCTGGGGATCCCGCGCCACCGCCAGCGTGTTGCGGTACAGCAGCAGGCCGGTGATCACGAACAGCGCCAGAAGCAGCAGCACCGATGCCGCCGCAACATGGCCGCTGCGCCAGGGCAGCCGCCCGGCAAAAGCATCCGCGAATGAAACGGCAACGTAGACCCCTGCCCAGCCAATCACCGCCCCGGCCAGTCCAAACACCGGCATGAACAACAGGCCAATGGCCGCAGTGGAACTGGTGGAAGTAAACACTGCATACAGCAAATAGCCGGTACCACAAAGAAAACCGGCCAGGGCACTCAAGGCATAAATCAGTTTGCGGCTGCGTTTAGTGGGCGGCATGTCTGCTCATCGATCAAAAACCGGCATCAATGCGGAATCAGGACGTAGAATACACGGACAAATCCTATCCGCTCCCGGATTTTTCCCACAGCAGCAGCACAACCGGATCAGGCCATCATGGGAAGCTTCATCACCTTCGCGTTCCTCACCATAGCCCTCATCGCCCTCGCGATCTGGCTGGTCGTCACGCGCGGCCTGCAGCTGAAACAGCTGGTGGAGGACGGCATCGACGCCGACGGCAAGGTGCTGCGCCAGTTCAAGCGCAATCCGAAAAAAGCCTCCTTGTCCACGGACTTTTTCCTGCGCTACAGCTACCGCGACCGCAACGGCATCGAGCACGAATACAAATCCAATGTGAACCGTGATTTCTGGGCGGCGCACCCCGAAGGCAGCACCATCGCCATCACCTACTCCAAAAGCAAACCCCAGATCAGCGCGCCGCGTTTTCTGGTGGAACAGGCGCGGGAAGCACTGGCAAAAAAGAAGTCCTGACAGAACAACAGGAGTGAAATAAAAAACCGGGACTGGACCCGGTTTTTTTATTGCCGCCGTCTTTTCAAATCATTACCAGCGCATCCGCACCCCGGCATATGCCGCATAGGCGGTCTGACGCGAATTGCCGTCCGCCTGCAGATCAACAAACAGCTCCGTGCCCTTGGACACACTGCCGGCCAGCGTGAGGCCGGCGGTCAGCAGGTCGCGTTCCAGGCGTACGCCGGACACCGCGAAATTGCCTGACGCACCGGCGCCGGAAAGCTGGGCCTGCAACGGCGTGTTGAGGTCGCCGAATTCATGCGACCACACCAGGCGCGGTTCGATGCGCAGATTGCCGGCGCTGTGCAGGGTTTTGACGCCGATCAGCGAGCGCAGTGAATCGGTGGTCTCGCCCGCAACATTGAGGTTCAGCGCGCCGGCGCCGGTTTCGCTGTAGGCATCCTGCCGCGCATGGGTCCAGGACAGCCCGGCCAACGGGCGCAGGCGGTAAGACTGCATGGGAATGTTGTACGCGGCCTCGGCGTACACCGTGCCGCTGCGGCTGTCGAATTCACCGCTCGGCGTGCGCGAGATCGCGCCAAACGAAACGTTGCGGTTCATTTCGTTGTCGCCCTGGGAATAGGCCGCAATGCCCTTGAAGGTCCACGGGCCGCTGGCGTACTGGCCGTAGGCGCCGACCGCGACATTGCGCGTCTGTCCGTTGTCGGTGATGCCGTCGAATTTGAGGCGGCCCTTGCCGTAGCTGACGGCGACGCCGGCCACGGCGTCTCGCGACAGCGATGCATCCACGCCGAGGGTGACGCCGCCGCCGCGCACGGTGTTGCCGAAGGCATTGCCGTCGCCATCCGCCTTGTACCCGTTGGCGCCCGCCTTGATCCAGAAACCGCGTTCGTCCTGCTGCGACACCGGCGTCGCCGGACCCGCCAGCGCGATGCGCGCCGCCGCCGGCTGGCGGATGCGTGCATCCAGCGTATCGCCAAAACCGCGCGCAAAGGCCACATTGGCGCGGCGCAGCTCGACGATCGAGGCGCCGCCGATGCTTTCATAGGCCGCACGCGCCCGCTCCGCGGACAAACCGGTGATGGCCGTGTTCACCGCGCCCAGATCACCGCCGGGAGATGCGGCAAAAACGGGGTCCAGCATGTTCGACACCGCAATCTGGTTGGGCGTGATCGCGACACTCTGGAAGGTCACGGTGTTGCGGGTCAGCGTCAGGAAGACATTGTTCGGGTCATAACTCAGCGAGGGCGTCAGAAAAGCGAGATTCGAGGTCACCGCGGCAAAAGCCCCGGTAACCCCGCCCGTGGCATTGAGGATGGTGTAGGTGGTCGTCGGGTTGTAGGTGCCGGCGCCCGCCTGCACATCAACCGTGCCGCCAGTGATCGTCGCAGTACCGGTGGCATTGATGCGATCCGATGCGCCCGCGGCATCCGCCTCCACCCGGTAGATCGATCCGGCATTGAAGGCCACGTTGCCGTTGACCGTCAGCGTGCCGATGGAATTGCCCGGCGCAACGACGCCGCCCGCAGCCACAGCCAGTCCGCCGATGCTGCCTGAACCGCCGAGCATGCCCCCGGCATTCAGGTTGACCGACGCCGTGGTGCTCCCGTTCATGACCACCATGCCGCCGTTCACCGTGATGGCGCCGGTCGATGCGCTGACACCGGTAAAAGTGATCGTGCCGCTGCCGTTTTTGATCAGTGTGCCGTCACCGCCCAGCTCGCCTGAATATGTCGTGCTTGTATTATCGCCGCCGACCGTCATCGTGCCGCCGCCATTGATATAGGCATTGCCGCCCGTGCTGGCGATGGAGCCGAATGTGCTGTTGCCGGTGTCGAGCTGGCCGCCGTTCAAGACCAGCCGGCCCGTGCTGTTGATGCTCGCTGCAATACCGCCGGCGTTGATCGTGGTGTTGCCGCTGTGCGTCCAGGTCGGCCCACCGGAAATGATCTGGCCGGCGCCATTCTTGGTCAGGCTGCCCGTGCCGCTGAGGTTGCCCAGCGTGATGCCCGCTGCGCTGGTGTCGAATACCAGTGCAGCGTTGTTGATGATGTCGCCGCTGATTATCCCGGTCAGCGCGCTGCCATCGCCGATCTGCAGCGTGCCGGCATTGATCGTCGTCGTGCCGCCATGGTCCGGCACCAGCACCAGGGTCAGCGTGCCCGTGCCCTCCTTGACCAGGTTCCCCGTGGCGCCAGAGTCGATCTGTCCCGAGTACGTCGTGCTGCTGTTGTCGCCACCCACAGTCAAAGTGCCGCCGTTGATGTTGACGGTGGTGCCTCCCGCACCGGACAGCGATCCGAAGGTGCTGCCGCCTGTGTCGAACTGCCCGCCGTTCACGATCAGCCGGCCCGTGCTGTTGATGCTCGCTGCAATACCGCCGGCGTTGATCGTGGTG
>CAZSIR010000046.1:10543-18353 GCA_964606765.1 uncultured Bordetella sp.
ATGCCCGCTGCGCTGGTGTCGAATACCAGTGCAGCGTTGTTGATGATGTCGCCGCCCATCGTGCCTGTCACTGCAGTGCCGTCACCGATCTGCAGCGTGCCGGCGCTGATGGTTGTTGTACCGTTATGCGCCGGCACTGCTGTCAATGTAAATGTACCTGTACCCTCCTTCACCAAGGCACCGGCTCCCGACAGCGCGCCATCATAGGTCGTACTGCTGTTGTCGCCGCCCACCGTCAACGTGCCGCCACCGCCAATATTGACGGTGCCGCCTGTGCCAGCGAGGGAACCGAAAGAACTGTTGACGACAGCAAAACCGAAAGTACCCCCGGTCATGACCAGTTGTCCGGTGCTTTGAATGGCGCCATTGATGGCGCCGGCATTGATGGTCGTGGTACCGCTGTGCGTCCACGGCAGCCCGGTGGCCAGCAGATTGCCCGTTCCCGACTTCGTCAGATTTCCCGCGCCGCTCATCGCGCTGAAACCCATGTTGGTCGAACTGTTGATGAACAGCGTACTGCCGCCGGTAAAGGTGATGGGGCCGCCCAGCAGATTGCCGAACCCGTCGTCCGTGCCGGTCACCGCAGCGCCGTTGCCGATCTGCAGGGTGAACGCGCCACTGAGGTTGATGCCGGCGGACGGCAGGGTGGTCTGGGTGGCATCCGGACCGCTGAAGATCTGCTGCGCATAAACCGGCGTCCACAGCGGGAGCAGCAGGGCAGCCAGCAGTTTTTTCCGGAAAGGCATTTTTTTCACGGCGCCCCCTGATTTCGACGTTATTGCCGGACTTTAAATACAATCCGGGAAATCTGACAAGCAATAAATCACGTCGGCGAATGCATGCGTCAAAAAAACCGGGGACTGGCCCCGGTTTTTTTACTGGTCATGCCGCGATTCAAACCCTTATTTCTTTTTCACTGCTTTCCGGACGGTTTTTTTGGCGGCCGCCTTTTTGGTTACCGTTTTTTTGCTCTTCGCCTTGCCTGCACCCGCTTCCTTCGCAGCACTGCGCCCGGCGATCCGCCCGAACACCGCACCCGACATCAGCCCGGTCCCCAGCGGATAGTTGTAATGGAACAGGCCGCCGACCATCTCGCCGCAGGTGTAAAGGCCGGGAATCGGTTTCCAGCCAGTGGAGATGACGCGGGCGTCCTTGTCGATTTTCAGGCCACCGAAGGTGAAGGTGATGCCGCCGGTGACCGGCCAGGACACATAAGGCGGCGTGTCGAGTTTCTGCGCCCAGTTGGTTTTCGGCGGATCGATGCCTTCGGTATGCAGGCCGTCGAGCACCGCGGCGTTGAAGGGGCCGCCGCGGCCGCAGGCCTCGTTGTAGGCCTTCAGCGTTTTCATCGCTTCGGCGTGATTGACCTTCAACTGCTTGACCAGGCCTTCCAGCGTGTCGGAGCGGAAGGGTTCGCTGCTCGAATAGCGCGGCTCCAGCAGATGCATCGTCTTCGCATCGAAGATCTGGTAGACGAGGCTTTTCGGCTGTTTCAGGATCAGGCCGCCGTACTTGGCATAGGTGAAGGCCTGGAAATCGACGGCTTCGTCGATCCAGCGTTTGCCTTCGACGTTGATCATCACACCGTACGGGTAGGACAGGCGGTTGGTTTTGTCGGTCAAGTCGCGCCGGCCGTAATCAGGTGCATCAGCCACGATCGGTGTCGCGTGACAGCCGCCCCAGTGGCCCCAGGGCATCGCGCCGGCCTCAATCGCCATGCGCAGGCCGTCACCATAGTTGAAATTGGAGCCGCGCACCTTGGCATGTCCCCACTCCTGGCCGAGGAAATGCGTGCGCCATGCAGGGTTGGTTTCAAAACCGCCGCTGCCGAGGATCACCGCTTTCGCCTTGATCGTCTGCAGGCCTTTTTCGCCGCGCACCTTGACGCCGCGCACCGCGCCCTGCCCGTCCATTGCCAAATCAAGCACATGGGCTTCATAACGAATTTCGATACCCATTTTTTCGCAGGTATCAAACCACTGCTTTGATAAACCGACGCCTTCATGCACAGTGCGCACGATGGCGCCCTTGGGCCATTTGATCTTGTCGCCGACCTTGATGCCCATCACCGATTTGGCGAGTTCGAAGTGGTGCTTGCCGACATCCTGCAGCCAGCAGGTGGTGTCGTAGGATTCATCGATCATCAGTTTCGACAGCTCGGGATCGGATTTTCCGTCGGTGACACGCATCAGATCCTCGGTGAAGGCCTCATGCGGGTAGACCGGCACGCCGCTGCGGAAGCCGGGATACTCCTCCTCGGCATCCGGCACAAAGCGGTCGAGTTCGTCGACATGGTTGAACACGAAGCGGAAAATCGCGCCGCTGAAATGGGTGTTGCCGCCGCGTTGCGCCTTCGGGGCCTTTTCCAGCAACAGTACTTTTTTTGCGCCGTTTTCGCGTGCCGACACGGCGGCCGCGCAGGCTGCGTTGCCGCCGCCGACGACGATGACGTCATAATCCATTTATTGGACTCCTGGTGGGTATTACTGAAAATTCTGACGGTTGATGACCGCGCATCGGCTGCGCTTGCCGCGCAATCTGCTGCGGTACTGCGTCAGAAATTCCAGTATGCGGCGCAGGCGGAAACAGTGTCAACAACGCCGCCGCAGTGCATTTTGGAATGTGGACTAATGGTCACGCAATGGCGTTGCATCCCTGCATGCTGGGGTAAACTGCCCGCAGCACACCGGAGGAAATTCCATGAATGACGATCGTCGCGCCGCTTCTGCGCGCGCCCCTGCATCAGCACTGAAGCCGACCCGCGAACTCGCGGCCTGGATCAGTTCACTGCGCTACGAAGACATTCCCGCGCGCACCCGCGAAGTCGTGCGCATCGCGATCCTCGACACCGTGGGCTGCGGCATTTACGGATTCGGCACGCCCTGGGCGGCCATGATGCTGAAATGGGCACGTGCCGGCGGCAGCGGCAAAGGCGACGCAACGGTCTGGGGCGATACAAATCCTTCGCTGCGCGTTGCCGATGCAGCCATGGTCAACGGCTCTGCCGCGCACGCTTTCGAACTCGATGATTATCACAATGCCAAACTGCATGCCGGCGCGATTGCCGTGCCCGCGGCGCTGGCGATGGCGGAAAAACTCGGGGCCGACGGCAAGGCGGTGGTGACCGCCATCGCCGCCGGCTACGAAACCATGATCCGCTCCAGCCTCGCCTCCAATCCCTCGGCGACGCGGCTGCGCGGCTGGCACATCACCGGCATCTACGGCCCTTTCGCCGCCGCTGCGGCCTGCGCTTCGCTGATGAAACTCGACGCGGAACAGACCGCCTGGGCGCTGGGCCTCGCCGGCACGCAGGGCGCCGGCACCTGGGCCTTCAATGCCGACGGCACGATGAGCAAACGTTTTCATGCCGGCAAGGCCGTGCACTCCGGCGTACTGGCCGCGGAACTCGCAGCCATGGGCTATACCGGGCCGACGCAGATTTATGAATCGGAAGACGGCGGCGTGCTGAAAGCGCATTCCGACGCCAGCGATGTCTCCTTGCTGACGCGCGACCTCGGTCGGGTCTGGCACACTGACACCAATTCGATCAAGCCCTACTCCTGCTGCGGCAGCACCCATGCCTATATCGACGCCGCGCTGGCCGTGCGCAAAAAAATCGGCGCGCCCTGGAACAGCAAACAGCGCGTCAAAGTCGGCCTGTCGAATGTGGTCGATGTGCAGTGCGGCTTCGATTACGCGCCGGGCAGCGCGCTGAACGCGCAAATGAGCCTGCGCTACGTGATTGCCGCGGCCCTGGTGGACGGCCAGGTGCTGCCGCCGCAGTTCACGGCGGAGCGCATGGGTGATCCGGAACTGGTCGGGCTTGCCGCTCGCCTGGACTGCGAACACGACCCGAAACTCGACGCACTGTATCCCAAGCATTTTGCCGGCTGGGTCGCGGCGGAAAAAGACGGCCAGTGGATACGGCAGGACATCCTGAACCCCACCGGCTCCATCGACAATCCGGTGGATGCGGCGGGCGTCACGGAAAAAATCCGCGGTGTGCTGCCTTCCGCCCCGGTGGATGCAATCGCCAAAGTCGCCCTCGACATCGAGAACCATTCCGTGCGCGAACTGCTGGCCCTGGCTGCTCAGCGCAAAACCTGACCACCCCCCGAAAGTTGCCAACACCATGACCAAAAAAATTGCCGTGCTCGGCGTGGGCGCCATCGGCAGCAGCATCGGCGCCGACCTGACCCAGGCCGGACTGGACGTGACGCTGATCGACCAGTGGCCGGCGCATGTCCGCGCAATGAAACACAACGGTCTGCAGATCCAGTTCAAGACCTCGCAGTTCCAGGTGCCGGTGAAGGCGCTGCAGCTGTGCCACATGGCCTCGTCCGGGCTCGAATTCGACATCGTTTTTCTCGCCTGCAAATCCAACGACACGCGCTGGATGGCGGAATTCATCAAGCCGTACCTGAAGGCGGACGGCGTCATCGTCGGCACGCAGAACGGCATGAACGACGATGCCATCGCCTCCATCGTCGGCCGCGAGCGGGTCGTCGGCTGCGTGGTCGAACTGCAGGCGGAGCTGTTTACCGCAGGGCAGATCCAGCGCAACACCACCCGCAAGGGCACCTGGTTCAGCGTCGGCGAACTCGACGGCAGTTACACGCCGCGCATCAAGGAAATCGCCGCGATCATGGGCAAGGTCGGGCGCTGCGACGTCACCAACAACATCTACGGCGCAAAGTGGACCAAACTCATCGCCAATACGATGACCATGGGGCCGTTCAGCCTGCTCGGCCTGCGCAATTTCGAAGCCTGCGAACTGCCCGGCATGTTCGACATCTCGGTCAGGCTCGGCCGCGAGTCCCTCGCCGTGGGCAGCGCCCTCGGCTACCGCATGGAACCGCTGTTCGGGCTGCGCGCCGACGAATTCGCCGGATCCAGCGACGAGAATCTGATCACCACGATGAAAACCCTGATGTCGCATGTCGGCGGCGGGCGCACCGCCCCGATCCACGACCACCTGAAGGGCCGCACCAGCGAAATCGAATACATCAGCGGGCTGGTGGCGCGCAAAGGCCGCGAACTGGGCATCGCAACGACCGCGAATGACGCCGTGACAGCGCTGGACCGGCAGATCAACCGCGGCGAAATCGCCATGGATGCCGCAAACTATGCACTGCTGCAAAACCAGGTCAATGCCGCGGCGGCATGAGCCGGGACTGCGCCGATCAAAAACAGCCGAATGGCGTCGCGGAGGAGAACAGCATGCATAAAAACATCGCCCACGCCCTGCTCTGCGCAGGGCTTGCCACAGCCTGCGCTGCAGGCGCCGCCGCATTTCCGGAGCGGCCGGTACGACTGGTCGCGGCCTCCGCCGCGGGCGGCGGGACCGACATCATCGCGCGGCTGCTGGCGCAAAGTCTGACCGGCGTATGGTCACAGCAGGTCATCGTTGACAACCGTCCGGGCGGCGGCGGCGTGATCGCCACCGACATCACCGCCAAGTCCGTGCCTGACGGACATACCCTGCTGCTGCAAAGCGTCGGCATCTCCTATGCCCCGGCCCTGTACAAAAAACTGCCTTTCGACGTGCGCCGCGACATCACCGCGGTGACCATCGTCGGCAGCCAGCCTTTTGTGATTGCCGTTCATCCGTCGGTGCCGGTGAAATCGGTGGCCGAACTGGTTCAACTGGCCAAAAGCAGGCCCGGTGAAATCCGCTATGCCTCCGGCGGCGTCAGCGGCGCTTCCCACCTCGGCTCCGAACTGTTTCGCGTCACGGCCGGCATCAACGTGGTGCATGTGCCCTACAAAGGCACTGGCCCCGGCACCACCGCGCTGCTGACCGGCGAGGTGCAGATGGGAATTTCCGGCATCGGCACCGTCATGCCGCACGCAAAAAGCGGCAAGGTGCGCGCGCTGGCCGTCACCGGCGCCAAGCGCAGTCCGGCGGCGCCGGATCTGCCCACCGTGGCCGAAAACGGCCTGCCCGGCTATGCTTTCGATGTCTGGTACGGCGTGTTTGCGCCGGCAAAAACGCCGCGCACAACCCTCGGCCAAATCAATGCCGACGCCAATGCCGCGCTGCGCGATGCTGAAACCGCGAAACGGTTTGCCGCCGCCGGCGTCGATCCGATCGGTGGCAGCGTCGAAGATTCCAACAGGTATCTGCAGTCTGAAATGGCCAAGTGGGCCAAAGTCATCCGTGAGGCGGGCATCACCGCAGATTAACGATCGACAGTCTGATACATCAAAAACCGGAGGAAAACGCCATGCACAGCTTCAAACGAATCGCAGTACTGGCTGCAGCCGCAGCCTGCGCAATGCCCGCTGCAGCCATCGCCCAGGCTGAAAAATATCCGACACGACCGATCCGCATGCTGGTGCCGTTTGCCCCGGGCGGCGGCACCGACATCACCGCCCGGCTGGTCGCGGCCAACATGTCCGCCGCGCTCGGCCAGCAGGTCATCGTTGACAACCGCGCCGGCGGCGGCGGCACCATCGGCGCGGAAACCGCCGTGCGCGCCGCGCCCGACGGCTACACGGTGATCATGGTTTCCGGCAGTTACGGCACCAACGCCGCGCTCTACAAGCTGCCCTACGATCCGGTGAAAGACATACAGGCGCTGGTGATGATCGGCGATACCGGGTTTGTCGCCGCACTGCATCCTTCGGTTCCGGTCAAAACGGTGCCGGAACTGATCGCCCATGCCAAGGCCAATCCGGACAAGCTCAATTTCGCCTCCACCGGCACCGGCGGCATCACCCATCTGGCGACGGAACTCTTCAACCTGATGGCCGGCACAAAAATGACCCACATCCCGTACAAGGGAACGGGACCGGCACTGAGCGACCTTCTCGGCGGCCAGGTGCAGATCATTTTCGGCGCGATGCCGGCGACCATCCCGCACGTCAAATCCGGCAAGCTGCGCGGCATCGGCGTTACCACGGCGAAACGCGCCGGCCCCCTGCCCGACATGCCGACCATCGGCGAAACCGTGAAGGGTTATGAAGCCGCGCTGTGGTACGGGCTGTGGGGCCCGAAAGGCCTGCCGAAGCCGATCATCACGCGCTGGAACGAGGAAGTCGCGCGCAGCCTGCAGACCGAGGAAATGAAAAAGCGCCTCGCCGCCGATGGCGTCGAACCCGCCGGCGGGCCGCCGGAACAGTTCCTCAACGCCATTGCCCGCGACGTGGAAAAATGGAAAAAAGTGGTCAAGGCGGCAAATATCAAAGCATCAAGCTGATGTGGTAAAACAGCGGTGGTAAAACGGCGCTGCGGATTCGACCGGATCCGCAGTGCCTGCGTTTTCAAGCCGGTTTTCCGGATTTGAACAAAAACAATGGCTTGCCCGTTGCATGCAATTTTGCCGATGCCCCGGCGTCGGCGCTTTTTAACCTGGCCGCAAAGCCGCACTACTGGAGACTGCAGCAATCATGAAATTCCGCAGAGTCGTCACTGACACCAACAAGGAAGGCAAAGCCTACGTCAAATTCGACAGCATCATTGATCCGATTCCGATGCGTCCCGGCTTCCACAACATCCCGATGTGGGCCACCAAAAAACTGCCGGCGGAAATGACCACGGAAGACCCGAACACCTGGGAACTCGGCACCAGCCTCGCCGGCGGCAGCGTGTTCCGCCTCGCCAAGTATGATCCGGGCGTCGCCAAACGCTGGCATGTCACCGACTCCGTCGATTACGCCATCTGCCTCGCCGGCGAACTGTGGATGCAGCTCGACGGCGGCGAGGAAGTGCATCTGACGCCGGGCACGGTCATCATCCAGCGCGCGACCAACCACAACTGGGAAAACCGCGGCAAGGAGCCCTGCATCATGGCCTATGTGCTGCTCG
>CAZSIR010000047.1:0-18325 GCA_964606765.1 uncultured Bordetella sp.
GCCACGTGCTTGCGCGCGACGGGATCGAATTTCTTGATCTCCATTTTCTCGGTCATCGTGCGCTTGTTCTTGGTGGTCGTATAGAAATGGCCGGTACCGGCAGTCGATTCAAGCTTGATTTTTTCACGCATAGTCGTATCCGTCCTTAGATGTTCATGCCCTGCTCGCGCAGATCGGCGAGCACGACATCAATACCCTTGCGATCAATGGTCCGCAGGCCGGCCGTCGACACGCGCAGGCTGATCCAGCGGCTTTCGCTTTCCACCCAGAACCGGCGCTTGTGCAGGTTGGGCAGGAAACGCCGTTTCGTTTTGTTGTTGGCATGGGAAACATTGTTCCCGACCATCGGCTTTTTGCCGGTGACGTCACAGACCCGAGGCATGGCTTGCTCCGCAAATTCAGAAAAGGCCGGATGATACACCGGAACCCCCGCCCGCCTCAACCTTTACCGGCAGGCCCGGATACAGCCCGGAAAACAAATAAATCAATAAAATCAAATAATTACATCAATCCACGCTCGGCAAAGGACAGCGCACCGTCGCCCGCAACCACAAAATGGTCCAGCACGCGCACATCCACCAGCGCCAGCGCCTGTTTCAGGGCAATCGTCAGCGCCTCGTCGGCCCGGCTGGGTTCAGCGACGCCGGAGGGATGGTTATGCGCAAAAATCACCGCAGCGGCGTTGAAATGCAGCGCCCGCTTCACCACTTCACGCGGGTAAACGCTGGTCTGGGTCAATGTGCCGCGGAACAACTCCTCGCAGGCCGTCACGCGGTGCTGCGCGTCGAGAAACACCGCGACAAACACCTCGTGCGGCCGGCCATGCAGCATCAAGCGCAGGTAGTCGCGTACCGCACCCGGCGCCGACAGCGCCGCACCGGCATCGAGTTTTTCGCGCAGGGTGCGCCGCGCGATTTCCAGCGCCGCCTGCAGCTGCGCGTATTTGGCCGGTCCCAGGCCGGGCTCGGCACAGAAGGATTCGTTGGCGGCTCCGGCCAGCGCGGACAGAGAACCGAAGCGCACCAGCTGTTCGCGCGCCAGCTCCACCGCGCTTTTTCCCTTGATGCCGGTGCGCAGGAAAATCGCCACCAGTTCGGCATCCGACAGGCTCTGCGGCCCCTTGGCCAGCAGCTTCTCGCGGGGGCGGTCGTCCAGCGGCCAATCGGTAATCGCCATGCGGGCTGCACTCCTGTTGGATATTCCATGAACGCGCCGGACACTGCTTGGTTTACCCGTCACTGAATTTGCAGTTACACTTGCCATCCCTTGCCATGGGAAGCTCTACGTGCCTGATATTCAACACAAAATTGAGCCCAAGAAGATCCTGCTCGGCCTGACCGGCGGCGTCGCCGCGTACAAGGCCGCCGAGCTGGTGCGCCGCCTGGGCGACCACGGCATCGAAGTGCATGTGGTGATGACCCAGGCCGCCTGCGGATTCATCACGCCAGCGACGCTGCAAGCCTTGTCCGGGCATCCGGTCTACACCGACATGTGGGACGGGCGCATCGCCAACGGCATGCCGCACATCGAGTTGTCGCGTGACAAACAGGCCATCGTCGTTGCCCCCGCCACCGCGGATTTCCTCGCCAAGGCTGCGCTGGGCCTCGCCGATGACCTGCTGTCGACGCTGTGCCTCGCCCGCGACTGTCCGCTGATCGTCGCGCCGGCGATGAACCGCCAGATGTGGGAACACCCGGCGACCCGGCGCAATGTCGCGCAACTGAAACGCGACGGCGTCATCGTGCTCGGCCCCGACAGCGGCGATCAGGCCTGCGGCGAAACCGGCATGGGCCGCATGCTCGAAGCCGATGATCTCGCCGAAGCGATCAGCGCCTTTCTCGAGCCGAAAACGCTGGCCGGCAAACGCGTGCTGATGACCGCGGGCCCGACTTTCGAACCGATCGACGCGGTGCGCGGCATCACCAACCGCAGTTCCGGAAAAATGGGTTACGCACTGGCGCGCGCAGCGATTGCCGCCGGCGCCGAAGTCACACTGGTGTCGGGACCGGTCAGCCTCGCAGCACCGGTCGGCGCCGGCATGGAACACGTGCAGACCGCCGGGGAGATGTTCGATGCGGTGAAAAAACACGCGGCCAAGGCCGACATTTTCATCGGCGTCGCCGCCGTCGCCGACTACCGGGTCAGCGCGCCGCGCAAACACAAGATCAAGAAAACCGGCGACAAGGGACTGACCCTGGATTTCGTGCCCAACCCAGACATCCTCGCCTGGGTCGCATCGCGGCCCAAGCCGCCGTTCTGCGTCGGCTTCGCTGCGGAAAGCCGCAACCTTGACGCCTACGCCGACGAGAAACGCCGCCGCAAAAAAGTGAAACTGATGATTGCCAATCTCGCACAGTCTGCGATCGGCGCCGACGACAACGAGGTATCGCTGCTCGACGATGCCGGCACCCACCGCCTGCCGCGTGCCGCGAAAACCGTGGTCGCGCGGCAGATCATTGCGCACATCGCTGCGCTTTGCGGCACAGCGCGCCGCAAAGCGGTGAAGGGGTGAATGAGCGCGGTGAAGGAATCAAGGGAACACTTGAAGCGAAGCAGAAGTGGTGAAGACGTGAATGTGATGCACCATTGCGCGGCATGCCTTTACTCCTCACTCCTTTACGCATTTACCCCTTCCCCCCTTCACATATTCACGCTTCAATGAAAAAAATAGACGTCAAAATCCTCGATGCGCGGCTGCGCGGGCAGTTGCCGCAGTACGCCACCCCCGGTTCCGCCGGGCTCGACCTGCGGGCCTGCCTCGATGCGCCGCTGACCATGCAGCCGGGAGATACCGCGCTGATTCCCTCGGGCATGGCCATCCACATCGCCGATCCCGGGCTCGCCGCAATCATCCTGCCGCGCTCCGGCCTGGGCCACAAACACGGCATCGTGCTCGGCAACCTGGTCGGACTGATCGATTCGGATTACCAGGGCCAGATTTTCGTTTCGACATGGAATCGCGGCAACGCAGCATTCACCATCAACCCGCTGGAACGCCTGGCGCAAATGGTGGTCGTACCCGTCATGCAGGTTGCATTCAACATCGTTGATGACTTCACCGCATCCTCCCGCGGCGCGGGCGGTTTTGGCAGCACAGGCAAGGGCTGACGTGACGCAGACCGCAGGCCTGGTGCTGTTCGCGCACGGCGCACGCGACCCGGAATGGGCCGAACCCTTCCGCGCGATTGCCGTCCGTGTCGCCGCCAGCCGCAAGGACCTCGCGGTCAAACTCGCTTTTCTCGAGCTGCAGCCGCCTTCGCTGACCGACGCCATCACTGAACTGGCTGCGGCAGGCCACAGCACCATCCATGTTGCGCCGCTGTTCATGGCACAGGGCGGCCACCTGAAAAAAGATGTGCCGGTCCTGCTGGCCGAAATCGGCAAACGACACCCGGCGCTGCGCATTCAATTGCTGCCCGCCATCGGTGACATACCCGGCCTGCGCGATGCCATCGCCGGCTGGGTCGCAGAAACCGTTCCCGGAGCCCCCGCATGAAACGCCTGCTGCCGCTGATTTTCGCCCTTTGTTTGATGCCGGCCTTCGCGCAAAACGCGATGCCGCAAATGGAACTCAGCATCCAAAAGCACGCGCTGACCGCCGAAGTCGCCAGCAACGATGCCAACCGCATGCAGGGACTGATGCACCGGCGCATACTGCCGGAAAACCGCGGCATGCTGTTCGTATTTCCCAACGTCGCACACCACGGCATGTGGATGATGAATACCTACATTCCGCTGTCGGTGGCCTTCATCGATGACGCCGGCACCATCATCAACATCGAGGACATGCAGCCGCACACCCGCGACTCGCACAGCGCCACCGCGCCCGCGCGTTACGCGCTGGAAATGAACCTCGGCTGGTTCCGCAAGCGCGGCATCAAGCCGGGCATGAAAATCGAAGGCCTGGAAAAAGCGCCGGCGCCGCGCTGAACGCCGCTGTGCAAAAAAACAAAAAGCCCGGACATGCCGGGCTTTTTTATTGTGGCCTGATCAATCTCAGGCAAAGTTTTTTGCAGCGAAATCCCAGTTGGCCAGGCTGTTAAGGAAGGTTTCGACGAACTTCGGCCGCGCATTGCGATAATCGATGTAATAGGCATGCTCCCAGACATCGATGGTCAGCAGCGCCTTGTCTGCCGTGGTCAGCACCGTGGCGGCATTGGAGGTGTTGACCAGATCCACGCTGCCGTCGGCCTTTTTCACCAGCCAGGTCCAGCCGGAACCGAAATTGCCCACCGCGCTTTTGGTGAAGGCTTCCTTGAAGGCGTCGAAGCCGCCCCATTTCCTGTCGATGGCCGCAGCCAGCGCACCCGCGGGCTTGCCGCCGCCGGAAGGCTTCATGCTGTTCCAGAAAAAAGTGTGGTTCCACACCTGGGCGGCGTTGTTGAACACGCCGCCGGAGGATTTTTTGACGATGTCTTCAAGGGATGCGTTCTCGAATTCGGTGCCCTTGACCAGGCCGTTGAGGTTGGTGACGTAAGCCTGATGATGCTTGCCGTAATGGAATTCGAATGTTTCCTTCGAGATGTGCGGCGCCAGTGCATCCATGGCATAGGGAAGTTTCGGCAGTTCATGTTGCATTGTTTCGTTCCTTTGCTTGTGGCGGAAAAAAATGGCGATGATACGGGAGCCGGGGTCTGCGGCCAAGCCGTGCAGCCGGAAACGACCGGCCAAACAAAACGCCCGGGTATCCCCCGGGCGTTTTGACAGCAGGATGACGCGAAAGTTACAGGCCGCCGTTCTGCTGCGCCACCATGCAGAACAGCATCGGTATCGACAACATGGTGTTGGCGCGTGAAGTCAGCATCGCCAGACGCGCGGCCCTGGCCTTGGCCTCTGCATCCACCTGCACAATGCCCAGGGCCTTTTTCTGGTTGGGCCAGATGATGAACCAGACATTGAAGGCCATGATCATGCCCAGCCACATGCCGATGCCGATCGCGACGTAGCCCTGGCCGAAGCTGAGGGCCGTGCCGAGGTATTTGTTCATGCTGGCGACAATCAGCCCGGTGACCAGCGTCGCGACAGCGGCCCAGCGGAACCAGAACAGCGCGGCGGGCGCGATCACCTTGCCGATGGCCGGTTTCTGCTCGTCGGGGATTTTCGGCATCGAGGGTATCTGCACGAAATTGAAATACCACAGCAGGCCGATCCACATCACGCCGGACATCACATGCAGCCAGCGGAACACAAAGGCCCACCAGGCATGATCGCCCGCACGCGCACCCGCGCCACCGGTTGCAATGATGATGATGATCAGGATGGCGAAGCCGGCAAGCAGGGTCCGGCCCAGAGACTGGAATATTGCTCCCATGCGTAAACTCCTTTCGCTGTAAATTTTTTTATCGAACGGATCAGACGCCAAAGCCGTGCAAAGTCTAGCACAGCATTGCCGCAGGCCGCGGGCGAAGGCCACGATGCAGACAGGGGCAGGCGGGACGCCGCAGACAGCGGCGGCGGGAAACAGCCGGGGGATCAGGCGGCGGCGAGGCTGCCGGTTTCAACCGCGGCGATGGCCTTGGCCTGGTTCAGGTCCTGCGCATAGCCGGTGCCGTAAAGGCAGCAGGCAAACTGGTTGGCAATCGGCACCGGCATGGGAATGCGGCCCTCGAGCACGCCGGCGATCCAGCGCGCGCTGCCCTTCAGGTCGTGGGCAGCCGGCAGCGGATGCGCGCAGCGCGGCGTGACCTCGGCATCAAACAACAGGCGCACGATGCCATCGCGAACCAGTTCAATGCCGGGACGGCACTGCGCATCCACCACCGGATCGCCATCGCGGGTCTCGAACAGCAATGCGGTTTTCTCGACATCACAAAGCAGCGACTGCAGCACTGCGCGCTCATGTCCCTGCTCTGCCGGAATCAGCTGCAGGGCGCCGCCGGCGAAAGGATCGGCCAGACGCGCCAGCACACGCGCCAGCGCGCCGCCGCCCAGGCGCACGCGCAGGGCCAGCAGGTCAGCCAGCGCCGGCGCCAGCGCGCCCGTCGGCACAAAGGCAAGATGTCCGGCCTGCATTTCCTGCTGTGCCTGTGCGAGGCTGGCGCAGGGCATGATGCCCAGTTCGCGGAACAGGTAGGCCGAGGCGACGCCGTTCTCGCCGCTCAACATGCCATGCACCAGCACCGGTATGCCCAGGCGCTGCAGGCTGATGGCCAGCAGGGGCAGCAGGTTCGGCTGTTCGCGCAAGGCGCCGTAGCTCGGCATCAATACCGGCCGCCACTGTGTATCAGGCATCGTCATCTGGAACACACGGGTCGACAGGGCCGCAAGTACGCCGACCAGTTCCTGCTGCGTCATCTGGCGCTGCTCGAGCAGTGCAAGCAGACCGCCCAGTTCAAGATCGGGCACACCACGGTCAAACACGGCAGCGAACAGGGCCTCGGCCTCGCTTTCCGACAGCGGCTGGCCTGCGGCCAGTTCATCAATCATGTGCGCCCATGTCATCGTACTTTTCCTCCGGCTCCGCCACCGATCCTCTGCGATCCCTGGCTTACGCCGGTGTTACTGAGCAACCCCCGTGCCATGTGCCTGCAAGGGCCGGCAGCCATCAAACAAGGGGGGGGAAACGCAGGGCTACGCCATCAATCGGTGCGCATATGCAGCGTGTCGCTTTATTTTGGTGCCGCATGCGGGATTATGTTGCGCTGCAGAATATGAAACGCAAAATTTCACATGCTGCAATTTCCGGCACGAAGTACTGCATCGGCCATCACGGCTTACCGCCCTGAATTTCCCCGGTAAACGGAACAAAGCGAACATCGATGATCCTGCGCCGGGTGACCATGCCATGGGCATCTTTCTCGATCACATACAGGACCTGCGCACCGCGTTCGCCCAGCGGAATCACCAGCCGTCCGCCGTTTTTCAACTGGTCGACCAGCGGCTGTGGCAACTGCGGCGCAGCGGCAGTGACGATGATGGCATCAAACGGCGCCTCCTCCGGCCAGCCGCGGTAACCATCGCCGATGCGCGGCCGCACGTTCCAGTACCCCAGTGCCGCCAGTCTGCCCGCGGCAGCGCGACCGAGCGGCTCCACGATTTCAACGGTGTACACCGCGCGCACCAGTTCGGCGAGAACCGCCGCCTGGTAACCCAGGCCGGTGCCGACTTCCAGCACCTTGTCGCCCGGCCCGGCACGAAGCAGATCGGTCATCAAGGCCACGATATAAGGCTGCGAAACCGTCTGCCCGTGGCCGATCGGCAGCGGCCTGTTTTCATAAGCATGGTCAAACTGCGACGGCGGCATGAAACGATGGCGCTCCACCTTGCCCAGCGCGGCCATCACCCGCGCATCGAAATTCGCGCGCCCGGTTTCGCGCGCCGTATCGCGCGCCATCCGCGTGATGTCCTCGATCATGCCTGCACGCCGCGCCTCGATGCTGTCAGCGGCTGATGCGCTCATGTGCATCCCCGACAGCAAAAAGATGGCGCACATCCACGGCAACAGGGCGGGTGCGGCGGCATTCAGCAATCTCGCAAACAAAAAGGGCATACCGTTTCCAGTATGCCCCTGCCGGTTCAACCGCCGCAATGCGGTGCGACGGATGGCCCTGCAATCAGCCTTTCAGGCAGCTGCTCATGAATTTCTTGCGATCGTCGCCCGACTTGCCTTCGGCCTTGACGTTGCAATCCTTCATCCGGTCCTGCTGCTTTTTCTGCGCCGCGCTCGGCTCCTTCTTGCCTGGCTCTTCGCCTTTCAGGCAGGAGCTCATGTACTTCTTGCGCTCATCACCCGACTTGCCATCGGCCTTGGCGTTGCAATCCTTCATCCGTTCCTGCTGCTTCTTTTGCGCTTCGCTCGGTTCCTTTTTCGCCTTTTCAGCGGCCGGCGCGGCTTTCTTCGCATCCGACTTGTCCTGGGCATGCACGGAAGTCAGCGCAAACAGGGTGCAAATGACTGCAGCGATCAGTTGTTTCATTTGATTCTCCTCAATTTTATTCAATAAAAACAATAGTTTATGAACATTCTTCGCCGGAGCGCAGGACTGCAGCGTCTGACCCCCAGCATAACGCGCCCCGGTGAACTACGGATGACACAGCGAAAACGCCTGCGCCAGCAGTTCATACGAGCGCAGGCGCGACTCGTAATCGCCGGTGATGGTGATGACCATCAGTTCATCGGCCTCAAACTCGGCCTGGATTTCCAGCAGTCGCTGTTTGACGACATCCGGCGTGCCGAGCACGACGCGCCGCCGGTGATGCTGTGCGATGCGCTGGCGGTCGGCATCGGTGTATGGATAGGACTCGGCTTCTTCCAGCGTCGGCACCGGCGCGTTGACGCCGTAATCCATGTTGAGCCGTCGCAGGTCCACGCATTGCGCCAGGCGCTCCGCCTGCGCCTGTGAATCGGCACAGATCACGAACACGCAGACCAGCGCCTGCGCCTGCGGCTCGCGCGGGGAAGCTTGATAGCGTTTTTTGTAATCCCGCATCACCACGTCACCGCCGCGCGCGCTGATGAAATGCGCAAAGGCAAAACGCAGTCCCAGCTGCGCCGCCAGCGCGCCGCTGTAATCCGATGAACCCAGCAGCCAGATCTGCGGACTGCCGTCGCCCGCAGGCTGCGCCTTCACGCGCGCAAAGGGGTGGTTATCCGGCAGATCATCATCGAGGTACGCAGCCAGATACTGCACCTGCTCGGGAAAATCATCCGCGGAGGGATAACGCCCCTGACCCATAGCCGTCGCGGTCGCCTGGTCGCCGCCGGGCGCGCGGCCGATGCCCAGGTCGATGCGTCCGGGAAACAGCGCCTCAAGCATGCGGAACTGCTCGGCGACTTTGAGCGGACTGTAATAGGGCAGCAGCACGCCGCCGGTACCGACGCGGATGCTCGAAGTCGCGGCAGCCAGCCGCGTCACCAGTATCTCGGGACAGGGATCCGCCAGCGCCATGATCGAGTGATGCTCGGCGCACCAGTAACGGTAAAATCCGAGCTTCTCGGCAGCCTGCGCCAGGCGGATGGTCTGCGCGATCGCCTGCTGCGGCGTATGTCCGCTGATCACCGGCGACTGGTCGAGAACGCTGAGCCTGACTGGTTTCATTTGATATCCGCCCGCAGTATCCGTTGAAAGCGTCCATTGTATTTCACCACCGGCATTCACCTTCGCTGCAAACGCCCGCCCGCCGGCAGGCAGAGTAAAATGCCTGCCTCAAACCCGCCTGATGCCGCCCCATCCCGCATAACCGGATGCCGCCTTGAATTCCACGCTGCAACGCTCCACGATCCTGCACAACCTGTCGCCGGTGTTCCACGGACTGGCCATCGTGCTGCTGATGTTCAGCGCCACGATGCTGATACCGCTGATCGTTTCGCTGTGGCTGGGTGATGACGCCCTCTGGGCCTACGACCAGGCGCTGCTGATCACGCTCTCCGCAGCCACGCTGCTGTGGATGGCCGGCCGCAACGGCCCGCGCGACCTGAAGATCCGCGACGGCTACCTGCTGGTGACCGCTGCCTGGAGCCTGCTGCCCGCCTTCGCCGCCATCCCGCTGCTGTTCTACCTGCCGGGACTGTCGTTTACCGACGCCTATTTCGAAACCATGGCCGGGCTGACCACTACCGGCGCCACGGTGCTGTCCGGACTCGACGGCATGGCGCCCTCGATACACATCTGGCGCGGACTGCTGCAGTGGATCGGCGGCATGGGCATCATCGTGCTGTTCATCGCAGTCCTGCCGCTGCTCGGTTTCGGCGGCCGGCAGCTGTTCAAGGCGGAAACCCCCGGGCCGATGAAGGAATCGCAACTCACGCCGCGCATCGCCTCCACCGCGAAACGGCTGTGGCTGCTCTATGCCGGACTCACGCTGGCCTGCGCGCTGGCCTACCATGTCGCCGGCATGTCCTGGCTCGATGCGGTCGTGCACAGCTTCACCACCATGAGCCTCGGCGGTTTCTCGACCCACGATGCGAGTTACGCATTTTTCAATTCGCCGCTGCTCGAAGCCATCACCATTGTTTTCATGCTGATCGCCGGCATGAATTTCGCGACCCACTTCCTCGCCCTGAGCAAACAGTCCGTCAAGCCGTACCGCGAGGACTGGGAAGCCCGCTGGTTCCTGCTGGCATTGACCGGCGGCACGCTGATCGTGGCGGTTTTTTTGTGGATCAACGGGGTCTATCCCCAGCTCGCAACCGCCATCCGTTACGCCGCATTCAATGTCGTCTCCATCGGCACCACCACCGGTTTCGCCAGCACCGATTTCAACCTGTGGCCGATATTTGCACCGGCCCTGATGCTGTTGCTCTGCGCCACCGCTTCCAGCGCCGGCTCCACCGGCGGCGGCATCAAGATGATCCGCACCCAGCTGCTGCTGATGCAGGGCTGGCGCGAACTGAGCCGGCTGCTGCACCCGAACGCGGTGATCCCGATCCGCATCGGCGGCCAGGTCATCCCCAACAAGGTGGTGTTTTCGGTGCTGGCCTTCATGTCGCTGTACGGCGCAAGCATCATCACCATGACCATGATGCTGCTGTTTTCCGGTCTGGACATCGTGACCGCCTTTTCCGCGGTCATCGCCTGCATCACCAGCACCGGCCCCGGGCTCAACCAGGTCGGCCCGGCCACCACCTACGAATCGCTGTCCGACATCCAGATCTGGATCCTGTCGCTGGCGATGCTGCTCGGGCGGCTGGAAATTTTCACCGTGATGGTGATCTTCACGCCGGCGTTCTGGCGTAAATAAAAACCCGCGGGAAAGAAGTAGGGCGCCGCATTCGGCGGCGCTGCGTTATTTCTCCGAGCCGCGGATAAAGGCGTCGAGCACGCTGCACCAGCCCAGCGCGAGGTTCCTGCGGTTGTAGCCGCCGCCGCCGAAGCCCATGATGCGCCCCGCGCACAGTTCGTTTGCCAGCACGCAGAGGCGCTGCGCTGCATGGGCATGCGCTCCGGGGGTGTACTGCAAATGCGCCAGCGGGTCGCCTGCGATGCTGTCCGCGCCGGCCTGGAACACGATGAACTCGGGCTTGTGCTGGCGCAAATGCGCCTCGACGCGCTCCCAGGCCGCCATGAACTGCTGGTCGGTCGAACCGGGCTGCATCGGAATGTTGAGCTTCAGGCCCGCGCCGCCGCCCTTGCCGCGCTCGCTGTCAGAGCCGGTGCCGGGATACAGGAAGCGGCCGTCTTCATGGATGTCGGCGTAGACCAGGTCCGGATCCGACTCGTACGGGTAATACAGCCCGTCGCCGTGGTGCACGTCGATGTCGACATAGGCCACGCGCCGGATGCCGTACTGCGCACGCAGCGTATCGATGACCACGCCGCAATCGTTGAACACGCAGAATCCCGCCGCGTGATCGCGCGCCGCGTGATGCAGCCCGCCGATGGGCTGGAATGTGCGCAGGGCTTCACCGGCCATGATGCGCTGCAGGCCCTCCAGCGCCGCACCGACGACATGCGCCGAGGCTTCATACACACCGGGGAAGGCCGGCGTGTCGCCGGCATCGATGGAACCGTAGCCGCGATCCGACAATTGCCGCACACGCAGCACATGGTCTTCACCATGAAAGCGTTCGATTTCCTCCGCAGTGGCCGCGCGCGAGCCGCAAACCTGCACGGATTTGTCGAGTTTCTGCCGGTCGGCTTCCGTCCAGAACGCGTCCTGCCGGTCCGGTCCCCAGGGATGGCCGTCGGGAAAACCGTAACTGCCCAGCGCTTCATCCACATACAACAGCACTTCCGATTTCATGTCTTCTCCCGGAATTCCAAAACCTCAAAACCTTTTTGCCACAGAGGTCACAGAGCGCACAGAGAAAACCAGAAACAAAACAAAATCAAAAACCCGCCTTGATTTAACAGATTTGAAGTTCTCTGTGTCCTCTGTGTCCTCTGTGACCTCTGTGGCTGCCTTTGATGTTCGCCTTTAAAACAACCTGCCCTGCATCGCCGCGCCCGGCACCCGGAACAGCGTCGTGTTGCGCTTCACGCCTTCGCCGCGGCGCGCCTGATTGAGTCCGGCTTTTTTGCAGGCGACATTGAAACGCTGTTTCAGCAGTTCGGCGAATTCCCCGGCGCCGCGCATGCGGCTGCCGAATTCGGGATCGTTGTCGCGTCCGCCGCGCATCGCGTGGACGCGGCTCATCACATGCGCCGCCTTCAAGGGGTAATGCCGTTCCAGCCAGTCGCGGAACAATTGCTTGACCTCATAGGGCAGCCGCATCAGCACATAACCCGCGCGCTGCGCGCCCTGCGCCGCAGCGGCTTCGATGAGTGATTCGATTTCGTGATCATTCAAAAAGGGAATCACCGGCGCCACCATGACGCCCGCCGGAATGCCCGCATCGGCCAGCGCCCGCACCGCCTGCAGGCGCCGCAGCGGCGCGCTGCAGCGCGGCTCCATGCGTCGCGCCAGTTCATGGTCCTGGGTGGTCACCGACACGAACACTTCCGCCAGTCCTTTTTCCGCCATTGGCGCGAGGATGTCGATGTCACGCTCGACCAGCGCGTTCTTGGTGACGATGCCCACCGGCTGGTTGAATTCGGCACAGACTTCGAGGATGCCGCGGGTGATGCGGCGCGTGCGCTCCGCCGGCTGGTACGGATCGGTATTGGCGCCGAGCGCAATCAATTCGCATTGATAGCCGGGTTTCGACAACTCCCTGCGCAGCAGCTCCGCCGCGTTGACCTTGGCAAAAATCCGCGTCTCGAAATCGATGCCTGGCGACAGGTTGCGGTAGGCATGGCTGGGACGCGCGTAACAATAAATGCAGCCGTGCTCGCAGCCCTGGTAGGGATTGATCGACTGCGTGAACGGAATGTCCGGCGATTCGTTGCGGGCGATGATGGATTTCGCGCGCTCATCCGTGACCACCGTTTTCAGCGCAGGTTCTTCGCCCTCCACTGCGGACGCCCAGCCGTCATCGTAGGCCTCGCGGTCGACCTGCTCGAAGCGCCCTTCCGGATTGATGCCCGAACCGCGCCCCTTGCGCGGGTCGGCATGTTTTCCGGACAGCGTGCGCAAGGCCATGGGCCGGCCTATGCCTGCTCCGCCCTGCAGGCGTGCGTGGTCATCAGCTCGAACACCTTGCGCGGCCGGCCGTCCTTGCCGCGACAGGTCACTTCGGTGCGCACCACGGCAATCAGCCGGCCTTGATGCACGACCTTCGATTTGAATTTCAGTGCGCGGCCTTCGCCGGGGCTGATGTACCAGGCTGACAGCGCCGTCAGCGACCAGTGCGGCGTCAGCGCGGCGATCGCGTTGTCCGCTGCAAGCCCGAGCAGGATGCCGCCCTGCACATGGCCGACGCGGTTGCCGATGTGCGGACCGTTTTTCACGGTGGATTGGGCGGTGCCCGGTGCATGTTTCGCCTGCACGCCCCAGAAACGCTGGATGAAGGAGCCGCCCCGCGCGCGCGCATCTGCAATCGCGGCGTCGGCTGCAGTGAGGATTTTTTTTTCGTCGGGGCGCAGCCGGCCGATCTCCGGCGTCGGATTTTCACCGCGGCGGCGGTGCGGCACCGGATGCAGTTCCACACCTTTCGGCGGCTTCAGCACCATGAAGGTCGCCGTGCCGGTGCCGATCAGGCCCGCGTCATTGCGGATTTCCATCGTGCTGACACCCTGGCGTCCGGCCGCGCCCTGCACAAAACCGTGCATCGCGCCGCGCCCGGCCAGGCGCCCGCGCAGCGGTGCACCGGTGAACTGCAGGTTCATCGTCACGGTGGCCAGCCGGGTGTGCGAAGCAAGTCCGGCGCGCACCGCAGCGGCCATCACCAGATCGGCGAGGATCGCATAACCCGACAGGTTGAGCTGGCCGTCGGCATCCGCGCAATGCGGCGCGACATCCACCGACAGCGCGGTGTAATCGGTGCCGACATGATCGTACGACAGGTCGAGAAAATTACCGGCGAAGTGATAACCGGGTTCGCGGTTCAGTGCGATGCCGCGCAGGACCTGCGCGCGTATCGCATCCAGCGTATCAGACGCCGGCGCAGCAACAGTCAGTGGTTTGTTCATCGCCCGATTGTAACAAGCGATGCTTGCCGCACCGGCCGGACGCCCCCTCTGAGGAGGCATACTAACTATATGATTTTATTTACTTTTTTTATCCGGCAGCACGCAGGAATAGTTCTCTGCAAGCTTCACGTCGCCGGAGCCCAGGTAACGCGCAACCTGCGGGTAGGCACAGAGCGCGCGCGTGCTCGCAATCTGATCCCCGGCCATGCGCCAGGCAACGATGCGCGAAGGCTTCTGGCCTTTTTCGACCCAGGCCGTGATCTCGCCCATGCGGTCGAAATGATCGGCGCCGGGGCCGCCGCGGCAATGCAAAACGCCGGGCAGCATGAACAGGGTCATCGCATCGTCGGTCGCTGCGCCGACCGTGGCTCGCACCTGCTCGTAATAAATGATGCTGCCTTCGGCCGGCACCTGCGGATCGGACCAGCCATGCCACATCAGCAGTTTGCCGCCGCGGGCAAAAAACGGTTTCAGGTTGAAATTGTCGGAAGCCAGCAAGCCCTTGTCCATGCGCGCCGCGAGCTCGATGTCGTCGGGAATGCTTTCCAGGCTGAACTGCGCGCTTCGGTCCTTGAGGTGGAAATTGCGCACCCGCGTCACCGGATTCGCCAGCGGCTTCGGACTCGCCAGCGTGGCCCATTGCAGTTCGCTGCCCGGACGCAGGTGCGCGGCGAGCAGCGCCTTGCCGTTGGCCGGATCGCGGAAAGGCGATGTCAGCGTTTTTGCCGAATCAACCTGGGCCTCGGTCAGGCAGTTCGCATTGTCCGCGCCCTTGCACAACAGGGAAGCGTAATCAAAGCGGCATTCGCGCGGATTCTCGATCATGCCGTCGACCACGCCGTCGAGCCCGTCGCAGGCTTTCATCACCGCGCTGTGGATCATCGGGTACTTGCTGGCCGGTATCCGGTGCTCCGGCGTGCGGTTCACAGTGAGGTTGATGCCGATGCGCGCGGCATCCAGCCGCGCCTGGTTCCACGACGGCGCGCCGGCGACGATGCCGTCAAAATCTTCCGGATAACGCTGCGCGCTGGTCAGGCCGTGGCGTCCGCCGCCCGAACAGGCGTTGTAGTACGACCGGGCCGGCGGCTTGCCGTAATGGGCGGCAACCACCGCCTTTGCCGCCTTCGCCATCTCATGCGTCGAGCGATAGGCAAAATCCAGCAGCTTGTCCATGTTGCCAGGCATGAAATCGGCGCTGGCGCCGACATGGCCGGTATCCGTGCCGGTGGCGGCATAACCGTCGGCGAGGGCCGGCGCCATCAGCGCATAGGGAATGTAGCCGGCGAGGCCGCCGTCGCCGACCGCCTGCAATTTGCCGTTCCAGCCGGTCGCCGGCAGCCAGACCTCGATGCGGATGTCCGAGCCGGGACCGGGTTTTGCAGAAATCATCACGCGGCAGAAGGCGGGCAGTTTCGCCAGTGCCTTTTGCAGCTGCGCCTCGGTGCCCTTGGGCACCTCCTTGACCGACAGTCCGCCGGCGGCCACCGCCTGCACCGCCCGCACGCTGGCGCCGGGCAGTGACAGCTTTTGCAAGCCTTCACAGGTTTGTGCGGCTGCAGCGCCGCCGGAACCCGAAACCGTGACTGCGAACGCCAGCACGGCAATGATGACGCGATGATTCATGACACCCCCTGTATCGCCCTGGACTGCCTGAAACTGAAATTTGCTGGAATGTGATCCTGCCGCGCAAGATTATTGCACAAGGTTTCAGTCCGTCTGCGGTTCATTCTGCAGCAGCACCCGCCGCACCTGTTCAAGGCGGTCCGCCGCAGCGCCGCCGGGCTTGTGCGCCAGATCCAGCGCGATGGCATTGAGCGCGCGGTAGGCTTCCCCGATGCGCGGATCCAGTGCCCGCAGGGCGCGCAGCTGCCGCTCCACGACCTCGGCATCCCCGCGCGCCACCGGTCCCGTCAGCGCGCCGGCGGTGCCCAGTGCAAAAACATTGTCCAGTGTCTCGCGCACCAGCGGCTCCATCATCCCCTGTGCGGTCTCGCGCCGGATGCCGGCGCGCTCATAGGCGCGCAACCCGGCCTCCATCAGTGCAGTCAGGTCATTGCACACCAGCACGCTCGCGGCGTGGTACAGGGTCTTGCCGGCCGGGTCGATCACCGTCACCTGCGCGCCGAGCCGCCCGAACAGCGGCGTGAGCATGTTCAGCGCCGCGACATCCCCCTCGACCGCACAGTGGGTGCCGCGGAAAGTCTCGACCGCAGCCGCCGGGTCGGCGAAACTTTTCAGCGGATGCACGCTGGCGACCTTTGCGCCCGCCAGTGCCAGCGGTTCCAGCAGGGCCGAGGGCAGCGCGCCGCTGCAGTGGAACACCACATCGTCCTTGCGCACGACAGCGCTCGCGGCCAAAGCCGCTGCGACCGGCGCAATCGCCGCGTCCGGCGGCGTCAGCAGCCAGATGGCGGCAGGACGCATTCCGCGCAGGACCCGCAGCGCACGGCCGGCGCCGATGAATGCCACCGCGGATTCCGCGCCGGCGGTTTCCGCCCCCAGCACATCCTGCACCGTGCACAATCCCGCGCGCTGCAGGAGCGCGCCCAGCGTGCGCCCGACGCGGCCCGGACCGATGATGTTCAGGGCCGGCGTCACGATTGCGACTCGTCCGGCGGCAGTCTTTTTTGGGCGATGCGCCCGGTGATCATGGCCACGACAAACTGCGGCACCGACACCACGGTCATTGCGATGATGGCCAATGGCCACAGCGAAGCCGAGCCGCCGCCGATCACCATTGCCACGGACTGGCCGAGCGCCATGCTGAAAGCCCAGCGCCAGGCACGCACGGGGAAGAAGTAACTGATCGCAAAAATCACCACGCACATCGCAGGAATGCCGGCCATGAAATACAGCGGCGAATCCCAGGCCTCTTTGCGTCCGGAAACAAACGTGACGGCCAGGCAGATCGCCAGTCCGGCCATGAATGCAAACCCGTGGGGCAGTACGCTGCTAGCCGGCTTGCCCATCATCACTCCCTGTTGTCCTGTTTCCGGAAAGCCGCAAAAATGCGCTGCCGAGCAAAGCCCCCGCAGCGCTCACGATGCCGCCGGCCACCATGGCGATGATCAGCTCCAGCGGCCACAGGTTGTGCGAGGTCGGGTCACGCAGCACATCCACCACGACCCGCGCCATGACCACCGCCGGCACCACTGCGCCCATCACCAGCACCACGCGCATCAAGGACCTGCCGGCATAAAACCGCGTCAGCACCGTCGCGGCAAACAGCAGCACCAGACCAGCGCCCATCAGCGCATCCGGGAGATTCACCTTGCTGTAAGGGATCTCCCAGTACGGCAGGCCGATCGCAAAAAATGCCGCCGCGAAGCCCGGCTGCCACCAGTATTTGCGCCATGCTGCATTCATTGCCGTCCAGCATACCTTGATCAAGGGGCGACTCAAACCGCGGGCGCACCATCCGCCGCGCATCACCAGTCGCCTGATTTCCGCATGTTAAGCTCGGCAAAAAACGGGGGGAGTGTAATGCGCAAGACGATTAATTGGGCCGGGCTGCTTTTGTCATGCATGACAGCGGGCACTGCGGCCGCCCAGACGCCAACAGCCTATCCGGCCAAAACCATCCGCATGATCGTACCCTCGGCGCCGGGCAGCGGCCCCGACATCATGGCGCGCACCATCGCCCAGAAACTGGCCGAAGCCTGGGGCCAGCAAGTCGTGGTCGAAGCCCGCCCCGGCGCGGGCGGCATCATCGGCTCCGAAGCCGTGGCCAAGGCGGCGCCTGACGGCTACACACTGATCATGGGCAATGCCGGTTCGCATTCGGTGAATCCCGGCCTCTACAAAAAACTGCCGTACGACCCGCTGAAGGATTTCGCACCGGTGGCACTGGTGTCCTCCGCCCCCAACATCCTGATCGTGCATCCCTCGCTGCCGGTGAAAACCGCGAAAGACCTGATCGCGCTGGCGAAAGCCCGCCCCGGTGAACTGAGCTTCGGCTCCGGCGGCAACGGCAGCACGGCGCACCTGTCGGGCGAAATGTTCCGCACCATGGCCGGCGTCAAAATCGTGCATGTGCCGTTCAAGGGCGCGCCGGCCGCCGTGCTCGGCGTGATCACGGGCGAGATATCGATGGCCATACTCAACCTGCCGCCGGCACTGCCGCATGTGCGCAGCGGCAAACTGAAGGCGCTGGGCGTCAGCACCGCAAAACGCTCGGCCTCGGTGCCCGAACTGCCGACCATCGCCGAATCCGGCCTGCCCGGTTATTCCGCAGGCACCTGGTACGGCGTACTCGCGCCGGCCGGCACGCCGCGCGAAATCATCCTCAAGCTCAATACGGAAATCGTCAAAAACCTGCGCAACGATGACATGAAAAAACGCATCGCCTCCGACGGCGGTGAAGTCATCGGCAGCAC
>CAZSIR010000048.1:0-17684 GCA_964606765.1 uncultured Bordetella sp.
AAAAGCCCAATAAAACAATAGTTCAGCATCTCAACTATGGTGTGGTCGAGCGATTCAATTCTTGCTCATTCAGCTTGGCTCCGACATGCAAGATGAAGCCAAACTTATCATTTTGGTAGATTTGACCGGTTCCTGATTCCGTCCCACCCTGCAAGAACAATAAATGGCCAGCAGCGCAACGCTGTGGCCTTGCGGACAGGGGTGTGCGCATGCGGCAGGTGGTGGATTACTGCGGCAGTAAAGAGTTCGGCGCGTTCGGGCGCCGGGCGGCAGGTTTTCTATTTCGAATGGATCGTCATCCACAGGATTTGATTGCTGATTTGCTGCGAGTGATCTCGTGGCCTATCTTTGGTTGCGGGATGGGTACGTATTTGTCTAGAGGAAATATATGCATGCAAGACCTGATCCTATTTCGTGTGTGACCTTATTCCGTGTGACCCCATTTCTGTTCATTTCTGTTGTTAAGGAATAACGCTATGCGTTTCTACTACCTAAGTGTGTTCAGTTTGATGTTACTCGGCATCTTCTATGGTTTGGCATTTATCGGGTTGTGGTTGTGGTGGGTCAAGGGGCTGAAACGAAAATTCGGTGGGCCGGTGGTATGGGTAGCAGTGGCAGCGGTTCTGGTTGCGCCGGTCGCGGAGGAGTTGTGGATTGCGTGGAATTTCGGGCAGCTATGCCGCAAGGATGCGGGCATTGTGATCAATAAGACGGTGGAAGTTGAGGGATTCTACGACGCGACCATTGGATTGCTGCAAATTCAGAAACCGCTTCCTGAAGTGACCTCAAAGAGTTTTGACCAGCGCGGCTTCAAGTTCTATGAAATGCACATGAGAGACGGCAGGGGAGGTCCCGGAAAGGTAGCGCATTTCGAGAAAGTGAACGGGGAGTGGATGGGTACCGTTATCGACAAACCCGTGGCGAGGTATCACTTCTTGACCGACTCCGGAATAGATATCGGACACAAATTGGCTAAGCAAGAATCTAAAGTGTTGGACAGTAAAAGTGGCCAATTTATTGGAGGGTATCGAGTCTACATTCGGCAGCCGCCATGGTTTTATATTGGCCTGGATCGCCCGAACATGGGGTGTGATGGACCGGATGGCGGACCATACAGTAAACACAAAAATAGTTTTTTGATCTACAGGGACGTCCTGATTCCGCGTAAATCTGTTGAGTTGGAAGAAAAATGAACATACTCAATTATTACAAATATGCGCAATTAGCGACGGCTGCCTATGTCCGCTTGGGAGGTAGTCCGAGAGACGGCGCAACGTTTGCAAGATTAGCCTCGTCCAGAGAGCAAGAACGCCTTCCGTCATCAATCGGGCAAGCATTATTTGATCCGAATGTGGCAGTATCTGGAGTCGATCAATGGACTATCCTCCGCTACTACGGTGGCGATGTCCCTGCGAGTATTGATCCCATTGCCTCAGCAGATAAGACAGGTTTTGCGGCGACGCTGTTTCAGCAAGTAACGCAGCAAGGCACCGAGAAAGTCCTTGCCATTCGCGGCACCGAGCCGACGGCAGATGGGTTTGTCGATCTGATCGGTGCCGGCATGGGGCAAATTGGGTTGCTGGGTCTGGCGCTGACGCAGGTTGTGTCAATGATCAATTTGATACAACGCATGCGCGCCGGTATCGGCGAGGCTACCGTTCAAATCCGGATAAACGCCAGCGCGATCCCGCTCAGCGGAGACTCCCTGGCGGTCGCTGGAATCCCGCCCATGTATCTGTCTTTCAGTAATTACGTTGCGCCAGGTATTGGCGGCATTTCCGCCGGAGAAAAAATCAAGGTTACCGGACACAGTCTGGGCGGACAACTTGCTTATATGGCGGCACAGCTCTTGCCGGATGTGGTGGATGCCGAAGTGCCAGTCTTCAATTCGGCAGGCTATAACCCTACAACGGCCAACTTCCTCCTGCTGGGAGGTGGCTGGGGTGGTGCGCTTTTTGCTGCTGCAAAAAATTACCTGATCCAAGAGTTCGGTGCGGCATCGCTTGGTGTTGCGCCGTTGGCAAACCAGCTCGCCACGTCGGCGCTCGCTCAAGTTGCGAAATCCCTGCGTGGTACGGGTGCAACTCTGGGTACACCGAACATTCTCAATCTGGTAGCCGAAGACCTGGTGCCGGGTGATGACGGGAACTTGGTCTCTTCTTTGGTCACCGGTGCGGATCGACTGCCCGCGCCGATAAACATCCCGATCGAACCTAATAGTCATGTGATAGAGCCGTTGATGGACAGCCTCGCGCTGCATGCGTTGCTCTATACGCTGAACAGCACTCTGACCTTTGCGGATACCGAAAAGCTTCTGCTCGCAGCTTCCAACAAGTTGACCGCGAGCGAAGAGCGGCTGACCGAGGATCTGTTCAAATTATTCTTGAAAAACCAGACATTTTTGAATGGAACCGAGCAGTTAGGCATATCTGACGGCACAAGCGCGGTCTGGATCGGCAAAGGGACGCTCGCGGCGCGCGATGAGTTTCACGATGCTGTGCTCCGAATCGGTCGGGCCATCAAAGACAAGGGCTATCAGCTTGATTCGTTGGTCGGCACTTCCGCTGCCGGCCTGACCAGTATCGCGCAGGGCTCAGAAGCTCTCGCCTACCGCTACGCCCTCAAAGCCCTCAACCCGTTTGCCATCGTCGGTGACAATTCCCTGTATGCGATTCACAATCAAAAAGGCGAACTCGATCTCTACGATCCGGTCGCCAAAACAGGCAGCCTGACTGAAGCCTGGCTCACCGATCGCGCCGCCTTCCTGGCCTTGAAGAACGCGGCCAACACTGCTGACATGACATCGATCATCAGGCCTGAATTTGGTGTCGGCAATCGCTCGCAATATGTTGATCTGGCGACCGGCTACTCAGTCACGCTCTCCGAAGTTGAATTACCCACCGGCAGCGCTTCCGCGCGGCAGTTGGTATTTGGCGGTGACCATGGCGAAGTGCTGAACGGGCGTTCCAAGTCCGACGCGCTCTACGGCGGCGGTGGCTCGGACTACCTGATCGGCCGGCTGGATAATGACTACCTCGAAGGCGGCGCCGGCATGGACGTCTACGAGTACAACGGTCGCACCAGTGTGCTCGGTTCACCAAACAACGACGGCAATGACACCATCCTCGATACCGACGGCAAGGGGGTGCTGCGCTATGTCTTTAGCGACAGCGGCTTGGCGGGCATTGGTGCCAAAAGCACCTCCACCATCATCCGCGACGCGAGCAACCGCGTCTCCGGCACCCAGTGGAACAGCGCCGACGGCAAGTTCAGCTACCAGCGGGTGCAGAACGATCTCATCGTCACCATCAATGGTGACGCTGGCGGCCAGATCACGCTGAAGGATTTCAAGGAAGGCAATTTCGGGATTTATCTGTTTGACGACCAACGCACCGCCCCCCAGACCACCACCGAAATCCTCGGCGACAAGCAGTACCTTGAATTCACCGGTCAGCTGCCCCAGCTCAAAGGCCCCGGCGGCGCGCCGCTGACTTACGGCGCCCTCAATTTTGTTGGCCCCAACCTGTTCCGTGCCTACGAACAGTTTGCGTTTGGAGCGCCCATACCCGAAGAGTGGCTGAATCCGGTTCCGGTCAGCGACTATGTGCTGCACCACACCAGCGTCAACGGCAACATCACCACCGAGTTCTACGCACTGCCGGCAATACTGGCGTTTGTCTACAACACTGCGGATGACTTGGGCAACATCCGCACCACCGAAGACGACAACCCCGATCACGAAGACCAGCTCTACGGCAGCACCGGCAATGACCATATCCTTGCCGGCGGCGGCAACGACAACATCGACGCCCTGCGGGGTGGCGACAACGTGATTGACGCGGGCGAAGGTCGCGACGTGGTGTTTGCCGGTGGCGGCAATGACGTCATCGAAGGTGGCGACGACGGTGCGGTGCTGCTGGGTTCGCTTCTGGTCTATGGCGGCGACATGCTCAACGGCGGCGCAGGCGACGACGAACTCTATGGCGATGCCAGGATTTCACTGTCAACCGCCATCAACAATGGTGAAACGGCAGCAGCGACCAACGCCATCGGTGACTTCCTCTCCGGCGGCGCCGGCAATGACTGGCTGGTCAGTGGTGCTGCCGATGATGCGCTGTTTGGCGGCGATGGCGACGACATCCTCGTCGGTGGCGCCGGCAACGACAGTCTCTTTGGCGACCGCAACCACACCGCTTCCAGTGCCGCCTGGACGATCAGCCGCCAGACCACCGGCAGCGCGACATTCGGGTTTGTTTACACCCCTGTATTCAGCGGCCTCGACCTGATCACCGATGGCGCCGGCGGCAACGACGCGATCTACGCCGGGGCGGGGGATGATTGGGCATTTGGCGGCAAGGGGGATGACTTCATCGACGGCGGCAGCGGCAAAGACGTGCTCTTCGGCGACGAAGGTGCGGATGTGCTGATCGGCGGCACTGGGGACGATGTGCTGATTAGCAAGTCGGAGCTGAACTTTTATCAATTTCCAAAACCGCTTGATTTTCGGCAAAAGAGGGTTTTGTTATGAAAAAAACATCAATCGCGGTAACGCTTGCCGTAATGCTCACTGGATGCTTGGGGTACGTGCCAGGGCAGCAGTCGTATTGGGATGCGCAGGTGCGGGAGATGTGTGCGAGGGATGGGGGCGTGCAAATTTTTGAGAAATTACGAGTATCGAAATTAGATATAGATTTGCTTGGAAAAATTGATGGAAAAATTGGTGTGCCGATTAAAGCATTAGCACACCCGAAAGCCCCTGTGTATGCAGAACTGAATATAACGGAAATAAGAGATTGGAATCCTCGTGTTTCACGCAGTGAGTCAATCATTATTCGACGATCAGATCAGACCATTATGGCGAAGTCGGTTCTGTATGCGAGGTCTGGAGGCGACTTGCCTACCGGTGTCTCTGAGGGAACGACTTTTACTTGCCCGGACCTGAAAATGATTAGATCTGATTTGCAGCAGCTATTTATCTTAGAAGGGGACTCGAAATGAGTAATGCGACCTCTCTTTTCAATAATGCAGAATTAGCGCTAGCGGCGTATGCGGCACTTCAAAATGGCACCACAGCTGATCAAGATCAGATTCGTGCATTAGCGCAAGTTTCTGGTGCACCAATGTCGCTTACTGAGGCAGTTGAATTCGCCCGCCGCTATCCGACAGTCGTGACCAGTTTCGATGATTCCAGTACGGGGCTGCAAGTAACTGTATTCAAAGATACATTGGGCGACCTACCAGGCAATTTGTCGCTGGCTTTACGGGGGTCAACTTTTCCAGAGGATTTTGCTACTGGCGTTGATATTGTTGGTGCTGGTGCTGGCTACAACCAGATCGTGGCGTTGGCGAATTGGTGGCGTCGAATCTCGACTGCTCCGGGGCAGATGGTCAGCCAATTTAGCTTGGTTGAACTGTCGCAACAATCGATTCCCGAGAGTGCCGTTGTGCTGCGTCCGGGAACTACGGAAGGCACGTCTTACGTGCTGGTTGTTACGCCACAGGTCCTAGCCTTTACCGAAGAGCAGGGAAACATAAGTGCAAAACTTGCTGCTGATCCTGACCAACGGGTTGAAGTAACTGGCCATTCTCTCGGCGGACACTTGGCGCTTGCGTTCTCCAGTCTGTTTGATTCGCGTACAGGGCAGGTGACGGTATTCAACGCCCCCGGTTTTGCAAGCAGCACGGTCAACCAGAATTTTTTTGACAAGTTAGGTGGGTCAATCCCTACGGGCAGCACCTCTGCAGGGTTAATTAACAATGTCGTTTCTGATGAGGCCTTGGTCGGTGATCCGCCTTTCAACTTTGTTGCCGGCATGCACTCACGTCCAGGAAAAGAAATCAACATCTCGATTGAAAAGCAAACTAACTCCGACGAGCCAAATCCATTTCTTCCAGCCTTGAATCACAGCATCGTCACCCTCACCGATTCACTGGCCGTGTACAAACTGCTGGCTGATCTCGTGCCGGTTTCAAGTTCAGGCGAGAGTGTATTCACGACGGCTGACTACAAACTCGTCCTCAATCAGGCAGTGCAGGGAACCGCAGCAGGTTACGAGCGGATTGTCGATGCGCTTAATAAACTGTTCAGGCCTGCTGATGCGGTGCCGGCATTGCCGGCAGGTAATACGCAGCGTGATGAACTCTACAAATCGATTCAGGCCTTGACAGCAGTGGATTCGGCCTATACCGCCAAGAAAGGGCAACTCGCAATCGAGGCCGTTACGGGTTTTGCGGGTGCTTTGGTGACCAACGCGCAGACCAATGATCCGCGTGGGCTGGCGTGGCGTTATGCGCTCAAAGAACTCGATCCATTCGTGGTGGTGGATGCGAGCAACACGATCTATGCGCGCTTCCAGCCCGGTGGCGCCAATGCCGGAGAGCTGGATATATATGACCCCGCTGCCCGTACCGGCACATTGACCACGCAGTGGCTGCAAGACCGTGCCGCGCTGTTGCAGCGCAGGCTGGACATTGCCGCCAGAGACGAAAACAACGACAGCAGCAAGCCGCCAGTGCTGAGCAATCCCGATAAAACCTGGGCCGCCGATAACTTCTATTTTGAGGATCGTGCGACGGGTTATGTCATCAATCAGGGTGCAAACGGCGGTCAGCGTGAACACGACCCTTACATCATCTTCGGGTCTGATCGAGTGGATGCGATATCAGGCAGCAGCCGTGATGACCGCCTCTACGCCGGCGGCAGCACTGACTATTTGATCGGCAAAGGCGGCGATGACTATCTCGATGGCGGCACCGGCCTGGATATTTACGAATACAGCGCCGTGCGCGCAACGGGACTGTTCACGACCGGCCCTGACGGCCACGACTCCATACTCGATGTCGATGGCAAAGGTATCCTGCGCTTCGAATACAAGGATGCAGAGGGCAGGTTGCAAACGACTGTGCTCGCTGGGGTTGCTATCAAGGAAACCGACGGCAAATGGAAAACCCCTGACGGGCGTTTTTTACTGGAGCAGGCCGGCGCTGACCTCAAAGTCACCTTTGGCGCTGGCGTTGATGGCAGTGTCACCATCCGCGCCTTTGATTTTACGAAAGCGGCAGGAGGAGGGCATTTCGGGATTCGATTGAGTGAAGCCTTGATGGAGGCCGAACCTGCTGGCGATATCTTCGGCGACCGCCAGTACCAGGCCTTTACGGGTCAACTGCCGCAGCTGAAAGGCCCCAACGGCGAGCCCCTGTACTTCGGTGAGCCCAATTTCATCGGGCCGAACCGTTTTCGGGTTGATGAGTTGCCGGCGATTGATGGCAATTACCCTGAAGATTGGCGCAATCCGCAGCTCGCGTCTGCTTACACCCTGCATCACAGCGAGACCATCGGCTCGGTCACCACTGACTACTATGCCTTGCCCGCGACACTCGACTTTACCTACAACCAGGTCGATGAACTGGGGAATCTGCGGGTGACCGACGCCATCAACCCGAACCATGAAGATTTGCTGTTCGACGGCGAAGGCAACGAGCGGATTGTCGCGGGTGGCGGCAATGATGCGATTGCCGCCTACCGCGGCGGCGATGACGTCATCCAAGCGGGAGCCGGGCGTGATGTGGTGCTGGCGGGTGATGGCAACGATATTGTCGAGGGCGCGGCCGACGGTACGGCCCTTCTGGGTGCCGCGGGCCTGGTCGCAGGCGGTGACATGATTGCCGGGGAAGCGGGAGACGACGAGCTCTACGGCAATACGAAGGTCGCGCTGTCAGAGGCCATCCGCAACGGCGAGACTGACTCCGCAACGGGGGTGATTGGCGACTTCCTCTCCGGCGGTGCGGGCAGCGACTGGGCCGTTGGCGACAGGGGCAACGATGTACTTCTCGGCGGCGATGGCGCCGACATCCTGATCGGAGGCGCCGGTGATGACAGCCTGCGCGGTGACGACAACCGCTACACCGTGAGCCCGGGGTGGAGTGTTACGCGGCAGGTCGGCGGTAGCGAAGTCTCGGGCCTCAGCTACCGTTTGTTGTTCACCGGGACGATCACGGTCGCTGATGGCCCGGGCGGGAACGATGTTCTTTATGGCGGCAGCGGCAATGATTGGGCATTCGGTGGGCGGGGTGACGATTTCATCGATGGTGGCAGTGGCAATGACGTGCTTTTTGGTGATGAAGGTGCCGATGTCGTCATTGGCGGTACCGGCAATGATGTGCTGGTTGGGGATGGCCAGCAGGTTGCGCTTCAGGACCAGGGAGGAGACTTTCTTGACGGCGGGGACGGTGAGGATACGCTTGAAGGCAATGGCGGCGATGATGTGTTGATTGGCGGCATTGGCAACGACATCCTGCGCGGCGGGGAAGGCAACGACATCCTGATCGGCGGACCGGGGCAGGACGTGATCATCGGTGGCGCCGGTCGAGATACCTATGTCTATAACCGCGGCGACGGCACGGACATCATCATTGACAGCGTCGCCGGTGGCAATGATCCCGAAGCCAGCATTCTGGTGCTGGGCGAGGGTATCCGGCCCGACGATCTCAAATTCCGCTTTGGCAGTCTGTTGATCGATCTGGGGCCCTCTGATCCGGGTGATCCGTTCGCCGGCAATGACGAAATTCATTTTCAGGGCTTCAACAAGGATTATCCCGACCTGACGGCCACGGTGGGTGAAATCCGCTTTGCTGACGGCACGGTGCTGAACTACGCCGATATTCTCGCACGCGGATTTGATGTCGACGGCACTGCGCTGGATGATGCCGGCAGCGGGGCGCTGATCGGATCATCGGTCGCCGACCGCATTCGCGGTTTTGCCGGAAGCGACGAGCTCGAGGGGCGTGACGGCGACGATGTGTTGATTGGCGACGGTGGAGAAGACCGGCTGGACGGCGGCAACGGCAATGACCGACTCGACGGCGGCGGCAGCAACGACATTCTCGCCGGCGGCATGGGTAGTGACGATTACCTGTTTATCCGTGGCGACGGCATAGACACGCTGATTGAGGGTTCCCTGGTCGTGCCGGGCCTTTCTGATCCGGACAGCACGGATCGCATCGTGTTTGGTGCCGGCATCACCCGCGATGACGTTTCTCTGCTGCGCACTGGAGCCGGGGATCTGATTGTGCGTTACGGCGATGGTGATGAAATCCTGGTCGAAGGTCAGTACCGACTGGCCGGCGCTGAAATAGAACGCATAGTTTTTACCGATGGCGCGACTATTGAAAAAAGCGAACTTGATGCGTTGGAGATCGGTGTTCTGGAGGGTACGGCTGACGCGGACGAACTCTACGGCAGCGGTGGCAATGACACGCTGCGCGGTCATGAAGGAGATGATGTTCTCGATGGCGGGCCGATACCCGAGCGGCGAGTGGCGGGCGCTCGCCTGATAACCGGGGACGATGTACTGGAGGGGGGCACGGGCAGCGACCGTTATGTCTTGTACTGGGGCATGGGGTCAGACCGCATCATCGATGCGCCCGACGGCCAAATCAACACCTTGGAGCTGCGTGGGGGCGCGACTCTGGAGAGTGTGAAAACCGTGCGCGATGGCGAAGACCTGCTGGTGAGATTTCGTGGCTCAAACGACAGCGCCCGGGTAGAGGGGTTTTTTTCGGCCGGAGCTGCGGGTGCGTGGCGTATCGCCAGCGCTGAAGATGGCAGCCTGTCACTGCTTGATGTTTACGACGGGCAAAGCGCTGCCGCCAGCGCTCATGTGCTGGAAGCAATGGCGGATTACAAGCAGCAGCTGCTGGGGGAGTGGCGAGCCCGCGGACAATCGGATTTCGATTTGCCGACCCACGTTTATGTGCGAGCGACCTGGTCGCAGACAGTTTCCGAGTGGACCCAGGCCATCGCCGGGCCGCAGGGGCCAGTTATCACGCAGCAGACCTTTGTCAATGACCCGGTGATTTACAACGCGATCAGTGGTTACGGGGTGCGTCAGGGCGGGCGCATCCTGCCCCTGTTGCTGCAGGGTAACGTCGTTGAACAGATCCGCGTATCGCCTCTGGTCGAATCCAGCGAGTCCGATGCGCCGTTGATCACTGCACAGGCAGTGGCTGGTGGTGAAGTCAACGTCACATCCTATTCCTTTTATGCCGGATTCAGCGGGCCTTTTGACAATTCGCGGACTTATTCCAATTCCAGAGGCTTTCTTGTCAATACGATCACCGAGTCAAGCTATGAGGGCTGGGTGCTGCTGAATTTGCGTCTGGATGATCAGGGTACGTTTCGTTTCAACTTGCTGCAGGTCACAGAGCAGCCGGTGATCGAGGAGATTACTGCGGGCGACAGCGACAACACCATTGTCGGCATGCTCGACAGCAGCGGGGATCGGTTGGCGTTGATCAATGCCGGTGCCGGGGAGGATCACATCACTGCCGGAGCCCATGATTTTGCTTTTGGCGGCGAGGGCGACGACAACATTACCGGCGGGGCCTATGCCTACGGTGGCGATGGTGATGACCGTCTTGTCGATGGGCGGTTCCTTGCCGGCGGCGCAGGTGATGATTTCCTCGGCGGCGGCGAAGGGGAGACCACCTTCCACTTCCGCATCGAAGAGGCGGGTCAGGACCGGGTGCAGGACCGCAACGGGATTTCACTGCAGGAGTTTTTGCTGCGCGCCGGGTTTTCGGATTCGCTGTCCAATCTGGCCTACGGCGGCAAGTACCGGCTTGGCGGCGATTCCAGCTTTCAGTTTCAGGGGACGCTGGAACAGCGTTTTGGCGGCAGGGATTCTGATGCGTACCAAGGTCTCTTCTCAGGGTTGACCTACGCCGAGCTTGATCTTGGAAACGGCGAGACGAGGCGTTATGCGGCATTGCCCGCGGCGCCGGGCTTTCCGCGCGGTGTTGCCGACGGTTTTTTCCGCGGGCCTTATCGCAGCGACGGATACTTTACCTGGGTATATAACTCGGTTGAAGACATCATGCGCGATTTCGCGGCTTTGGGTCTGCAATTCAATCCGGCGGATGTCTCTCTGATACCGATTGCAGATGATTTTTCCGGTTTTACGGCGGACAATTATCGGGCGCTGGAGCCGTTTTTTGCGAACGGTATTCTGGAAAAAGATGTGGTGGAATTGTCCGGCTTCCGCGACGGTGTCGACGAATGGACTGTGGGATTCGTGACGCCGGACGAGTACGGTGAGCAGAACCGTGTGCTGCGCCTGGTATGGGGCGAGGACAAGGTCATTGACGTCGAATTGCCTTCGGCGACCGATTTGATCGGCCATGGCGTTGAAGAAATACGCTTTGGCAACAATGGAGTTTATGTCGGCGATCTGATCGAACTTGCGCAGGAGACGGGTTTTGTTGGAACCCCTTTTGATGATTACCTGCGCGGCACGGATGGCGATGACCGTATTCTCGGTCTTGCGGGATGGGATTTCATCGAGGGCGGTACAGGCAACGATGTGTTGGGCGGCGGCGCGGGAATCGACGAATTTCTCTTTGATCTGGGCGCGGGCTCGGACACCATCCTCGACCCCGATGCGGATGATCTGATCCTGTTCGGCAACATGATCGAACCGGACCAGATAAGGCTGGGCCTGGGTTCGCTGCGCCTTGCTTATGGCACGGCAGGGGACAAAATCCATTTCGAGGGCTTTGATCCCGACAATGTGTACGGCGCCACGCTGTTTGCCGCACTGCAGTTCTGGGGTATCGGACCGGGTGAAGAGCTGTCGGATGGCTCGTTTGAAACGGTGTGGACGCTGCGGGACGAACTGACTTTCGCCGATGTGCTGAGCCGCGGATTTGATGTCACTGGCAGCGCCGGCAACGATATGCTCCGCGGCACCAATATCCATGACCGTTTTTACGGCGATGCGGGTAACGACATGCTGACCGGTGGCGCGGGCGGCGATACCTATTTTTTCAATGCCGGCGATGGCGTCGATACCGTGATCGATGCAACAGAGGCCGGGGCGATCAATCGTGTGGTGCTGCGCGATTATCTGGCAGCGGACATCACCGGTTTCAGGGATGGCCAGCATGTCGTGCTTCAGGCCGGCGGCAGTGGTGATGCAGTGCGCATCCTCTGGAACGATGCCACGGGCGCTGGCGTCGATGTTGTTGAATTCGCCGACGGCGCGACCTGGGACAGGGCGTTTCTCGACCAACTCGGCGGCGCCGGCAATTCAGCGCCGGTGGTCGCAGCGCCGATCGGCGGCATCACCGCGGATGAAGACAGCGCGCTGAACTTTGTCATCCCGGTGAATACGTTTCAGGATGCGGATGCCGGTGACGTGTTGAGTTATGCCGCAACGCTGGCGAATGGCGCCGCGCTGCCGGGCTGGCTGACGTTCGATGCCGAAACGCGCACATTCTCAGGCTTGCCTGCCAACGGTGATGTTGGAACCATCCAGATCAAGGTGACGGCCACGGATGGCTCGGACGCATCGGTATCCGACACCTTCAATCTGGCAGTGCTCAACGTCAACGATGCACCGCTGCTTGCTGCCGCGCTCGCCGACCAGAATGCCGTCGAAGATCAAGCCTTCAGCTTTGCCGTGCCGGCAGGCACGTTTGCGGACGAAGATGCCGGCGACTTGCTGACGTATTCCGCGACGCTCAGTAACGGCACGGCATTGCCGGAGTGGTTGAGCTTTGATGCTGCGACCAACATCTTCAGCGGCGTGCCGGCGAATGCCGATGTCGGCATGCTCACCATCCGTTTGACGGCAACCGACAGCGATGGCGCATCGGTGTCGGATACGTTTACCGTCAGTGTGGGCAATGTCAATGATGCGCCGGTGCTGGGTAATCCGTTGATGGATCAGGCGGTGACCGCGGGCATGCCTTTCAGCTATATCGTTCCGGTGAATACCTTCACTGATGAGGATATGGGCGACAGCGTAACCCTGTCGGCACGCTTGGCCGGCGGCGCTGCGTTGCCGGACTGGCTGGCGTTTGATGCGGCCACAGGTACGTTCAGCGGCACTTTCAGCGGCACGCCGTCAGCATCCAGCGTCGGTGTGCTCGATGTCGAAGTCGTTGCCACGGATGCGGCGGGCGCTTCTGCCGGTGACCAATTCGTGCTGACGGTCAATCCGGCGGCAGGTCTGGTCCTGACCGGCACTGCCGGCGCCGACACGCTGATCGGCGGTTACGGCAATGACCTGATCGACGGCCTGGCGGGCGCGGATCAACTCTATGGCGGAGACGGCGACGACAGTTACATCGTCGACCATGTCAACGATCTCGTATTCGAAAATCCGGACGAAGGTCACGACACTGTTTTCAGCAGCGTGAACCATACGCTGTCCGCCCATGTTGAAGATCTGATCCTCACCGGCGCCGCCAATCGCAACGCCACCGGCAACGCGCTGGCCAACACGCTCATCGGCAACAGCGGCGCGAATCGTCTCGATGGCGGCGCCGGGGCGGACGTGCTGGCGGGCGGGCTGGGCAATGACACTTACATTGTCGATGACGTGCTTGACCAGGTCTTTGAAGCGCCCTCTGCTGGCACGGACACCGTGCAGTCTTCGGTCAGCTACGCACTGGGGGCGAATGTCGAGCATCTGACGCTCACCGGCGAGGCTGCGATTAACGGCACCGGCAATGAACTCGCCAATACCCTCACCGGCAACGCCGCCGCCAATACCTTGACCGGCGGCGCGGGCAATGACCGGCTGATCGGCGGCGGCGGTGGGGATACCTTGATCGGTGGCGCCGGGAATGATACGTATGTAATTGATTTAATTGATGATTTATTGATCGAGGCAGCAGGCGAAGGCACCGACGCCGTCGAAAGCCACCTTGATTTCACGCTGGCTGAGCATTTTGAAAATCTGGTGCTCACCGGTAATGCCATTTCCGGCACCGGCAACGCCGCGGCGAACCGGCTGACCGGCAATGCATTGGCCAATGTATTGATGGGTCTCGACGGCAACGATGTGCTCGACGGCAAAGGCGGCGCGGACACGCTGATCGGCGGCGCCGGCAATGACATTTATGTGGTGGACGACAGCGCCGATGTGACGGTGGAATTGCCGGGCGAAGGCACGGACACGGTGCAGTCATCGGTGAGTTACACCATCGGCACTGAAATCGAAAGACTGGTGCTGACCGGCGCCGCCGCGATAGACGGCGCCGGCAACGCGCTGGATAACCGGCTCACCGGCAATGCGGCGGCCAATGTGCTTTCCGGACTGGACGGCGACGACATCCTCGACGGCAAGGGCGGCGCCGATACGCTGATCGGCGGCGCCGGCAACGACAGCTATATTGTTGATGACAGCTATGATGCGGTGATCGAGCTGGCCGGTGAGGGCGTCGACAGCGTCACTACCGGCGTCTCGTACGCGTTGTCTGCCAACGTCGAGAACCTGACGCTGTCCGGCATCAATGCTATCGATGGTACGGGTACTGATCGGGACAACCGCCTGACCGGCAATGCCGCGGCCAATGTGCTGACCGGACTGGCCGGCAACGACGTGCTCGACGGCAAGGGCGGCGCCGATACACTGATCGGCGGCGCGGGCGACGACACCTATATTGTCGACAGCATCGATGATGTGATCGTCGAAGTATTTGACGAAGGCATGGATGCCGTGCAGACGGCGCTGACCTGGACGCTGGGCGCGCACCTGGAAAACCTGACTCTGACCGGTGCGGCTGCGGTGAATGCGACAGGCAATACGCTGGACAACGTGCTGATCGGCAACAATGCTTCGAACGTGCTGACCGGATTCGACGGTAACGATACGCTGGACGGCAGGGGCGGCGCTGATGTCATGCTCGGCGGCGCCGGGGATGATCATTATTTTGTTGATCGGGCGACCGATGTGGTCGTCGAGTACGCCGGCGAGGGCAACGACACGGTCCACAGCAGGGTGACGTACACGCTTGGGGATCATGTGGAAAACCTGGCGCTGACCGGCACCGCCAATATCGCCGGCAGCGGCAACACGCTGGACAATGTGATCACCGGCAATGCCGGCAACAATCTGCTTGACGGCGGCATCGGTGCGGATGTGCTGGCGGGCGGGTTGGGTAACGACAGCTATATTGTCGATGATGCCGGCGATGTGGTGATCGAAGCGGCGGGTGGCGGCGCCGATCTGGTGAAAGCGGGGATTGCGTACACGCTGACGGCGAACGTGGAGAACCTGACGCTGACCGGAACCGCGGCGGTGGCCGGCACCGGAAATGCGCTGGACAATATTCTGACGGGCAACAACGCGGCGAATTTGCTGACCGGTCTCGAGGGCAACGATACGCTCGATGGCAAGGCCGGCGCGGACACCCTGATCGGCGGAGCCGGAGATGATGTCTATATCGTTGACAGTGCCGGCGATCTGGTTCTTGAGCTGTCTGGCGAGGGCGTGGATACCGTACGCTCTTCGCTGAATTACGTCCTTGGTGACCATCTCGAGAATCTGGTGCTGACGGGCGCCGCCAATCGCAGCGGCACCGGTAATTCGCTGGATAACATGCTGGTTGGGAACAAGGGCGCCAATGCCATCAATGGTCTTGGCGGTAATGACGTCCTCGTTGGCGGGCTGGGCAATGACATCTACCGCTTCGATCCGCATTTCGGTCACGACGTCATCATTGAGGATGATGCCACGCCGGGAAATCTTGACCGCATCGTGTTTGGCGCAGGCGTTGCGGCATCGGATATTTCCCTTGGCCGGCTGAATGACGATCTGGTTCTGCATACTGCGGACCGGCAGCACAGTATCCAGGTGCTGAACTGGTTTGCAGCTGATGCCTCCAAAGTGGAACGCATCGAGTTTGCGAACGGCACCAGCTGGGATCTGGCGGCGATTGAATCGACGGCCTTGCAGGTTGTCGACATGCCCGGATTGCTGCGTGGCAACGATCAGATATCGGTGCTGCTCGGGCAAGTCGGCAATACGGTGCTGGAAGGTGCCGATGGCGACGATGTGCTCATTGATACCGATGGCAACAACCTGTTCATCGGCGGCGAAGGCAACGATGCCATTATTGGCGGTGCAGGCAACGATCTGTTCATCGGTGGCGCCGGTAACGATGTTTTGACGACGGGCGCAGGCAATAATTTGATTGCCTATAACGCCGGCGGCGGCATCGATACCATCTACGCGGATGCCGGCGCGGAAAACACCTTGTCGCTGGGTGGCGGCCTTCAGTACTCAGACCTGTCCTTGTCGCGGAATGACAATGACCTGGTGCTGAATGCCGGGACCGACGACAAAATCGTATTCAAGGACTGGTACTACGGGCATGGCAATCTGCTCAATCTGCAGCTGATCCTTGATGCGACCGAGGCATTTGACCAAAGCTCTACCGACCCCCTGCTTAACCAGCGTGTGCAGAATTTCAATTTTCTCGGCCTCGTCGGCGCCTTTGATGCGGCCCAGAGTGCCAACCCGGGGCTTTCCAGCTGGGCCCTGAGCGACGCTTTGATGCAGTTCCATCTGTCAGGTTCGGATGCCGCTGCTGTGGGAGGCGATCTGGCTTATTGGTATGCACGTAACGACGGTTTGAATGGCGTGAGCCTGGCGGCCGCGCAGGGCGTTATGGGGGGGGCCGGGTTTGGCGCGGATGCGCAGTCCCTGCACCCGTTTTCCGGGTTGCAGGAAGGTCTGGTCCGTCTGAGCTGAGCCGGATGGCAAAATTCGGCAGGGAAGTGACGCCGCAGGATTTTCTTGCGCCGCTGCTGCGCATCCAGCAGGCGCCGCCGTCGCCCTTTGCGGGGTGGATGCTGAAAATCCTGATCCTGTTTTTTTTCTGCATGCTGATTTGGGCTGCATGCAGCAGGCTGGACATTGTGGCGGTCGCTGCGGGCAAGCTGGTGCCGCAGTCCTACCTGCGCATCGTGCAGCCGATGGAGCAGGGTATTGTCAGGGAAATCCTGGTGCGTGAGGGCGAGCAGGTCCGTGAGGGGCAGGTTTTGATGCGCATGGATCCCAGTCTGATGGAGGCGGATCGCAGGGTGGTTGAAAACGCGCTCAAACTCAAGCAGCTGCAGTTGCGCCGCATTGATGCCGAGATGGCCAACACCCCGATTTCAAGGGTTCCCGGCGATGACAGCGGGCTGCTTGCCCAGGTCGACGCGCAATATCGCGCCCGCCGGCAGGCACACCAGGATGCGCTGGGGTCAGAGCAGGCTGCTTTGCTCAAGGCGCAACGCGATCTGCAGGCTGCATTGGAGGTCGAGTCCAAACTGAAGCAGACAGTGCCCATGCACAAGGCGACGGCGGATGGCTGGGCTGATCTGGCGCGCGACGGTTTTGCCGGGAAGCTTCTGGCGCAGGAGCGGATGCGGATTTACGTCGAAAGCGCGCAGGATCTTAAGGCGCAGACTGAGAACGTCGCCGGCCTGCGCGCGGCAATAGCCCAGGCTGAAAAGCGTCTGGCCCAGATTACGTCCAATTACCGACAGCAATTGCAGAATGAGCGGGTGGAAACAGCCGCCGAGGCTGGACGGCTGGAGGAGGAACTGGGCAAGCATGAGCATCGAAAAGGGCTGATGGAACTGCGCGCGCCGCAGGCAGGTTTTGTCAAGGATCTTGCGACTCATACCGCAGGTACGGTCGCTGCGCCGGGAACGATACTGATGACCCTGGTGCCGATCGGCGAGCCGCTGGTTGCAGAGGTTTGGGTGACTAATGACGATGTCGGATTCATCCGCAAAGGACAGCCGGTCCGACTCAAGCTCTCGACATTCCAGTTCCAGAAATACGGCATGGTCGAGGGCAATGTGCGCCAAGTCAGTGCGGATGCCAGCGAAAACCAGAGCAGCG
>CAZSIR010000049.1:0-17638 GCA_964606765.1 uncultured Bordetella sp.
TTCCATGGAAGCCAGCGGAAGCCATAAACCCCAGCTTCCGCCGATCCCGGCAAAACGTTATTTCACCATTGGTGAAGTGAGCGAGCTGTGCGGCGTCAAGCCGCACGTCTTGCGTTACTGGGAGCAGGAGTTCACCCAGTTGCGGCCGGTGAAGCGCCGCGGCAACCGCCGCTATTACCAGCACCACGAAGTACTGCTGATACGGCGCATCCGCGAACTGCTTTATGACCAGGGTTTCACCATCAGCGGCGCGCGCAATCGCCTTGATGAAATCGCCAACGAGCCGACCCGAACCCGGGCGCCGGCAGCAGTCTCCGCAGCCAAGCCTGCGCTCGCACAGTTGCGGCAGGACATCAAAAGCGTCATCGACCAGCTGCGCATCTGACCGCGCGGCGCAGATATCCGCTGTTGTATAATCCGCCTCTCGGGGCGTAGCGCAGCCTGGTAGCGTACCTGCATGGGGTGCAGGTGGTCGGAGGTTCAAATCCTCTCGCCCCGACCAGAATTCATCTGCACGCGATGGCCTTTCGCAGTGCACTTTCGCAGCGCAAATTCCGTCATAAAAAAATTGGATCGCTGTTATGAGCCAGCCATTCCGGGCCGCATGCCTGCAACTGAACAGCGGCAGTGATCTTGCCGCGAATCTTGCGACCGTAAAAACCATGGTCGCTGAAGCGGCCGGCGGTGGCGCGCAGCTGGTGCTGACGCCGGAATACACGCTGATGATGGATGGCAGCGGCCGCGTGATGCGCGAAGGTGCGCTGGATGCCGATGGTGGCGCCACGCTGGCGGAAGTGCAGAACCTGGCGCGCAGCAACAAGGTCTGGCTGCTGGTCGGTTCGCTGACATTGAAAACCGGCGAAGAGCGCATCGTCAATCGCTCGTACCTGATTGCTGCCGATGGCACGGTGGTCGCGACTTACGACAAGATACACATGTTTGATGTCACCTTGCCCGACGGCAAGGTGATTCGCGAATCGTCTTCGTATCGTCCCGGTGAACAAGCAGTGGTGACCGCAACGCCCTGGGGCGCGCTGGGCATGACGGTTTGTTACGACGTGCGTTTTCCGCATCTGTATCGCACGCTGGCCAAGCAGGGCGCGCAGTTCATCAGCGTGCCGGCCTCTTTCCAGCGCCAGACCGGCAAGGTGCACTGGCATACGCTGCTCAAGTCGCGTGCCATCGAAAATGCGGCCTATATCCTGGCGCCTGCGATGTGCGGCGAACATCCGGGCAATCGCCAGACCTACGGCCACGCATTGATCGTCGATCCCTGGGGTGAAGTGCTGGCCGATGGCGGTGAGGAACCCGGCATCATCTATGCCGACATTGATCCCGCGCGGGTGGCCAAGATCCGCGGCATGATGCCGTCGCTGGAACATGACCGGCCGTATACCGTGACAGAAGTAAAATAATTAATAAAATCATATATTTATAGTATTTTCCCCGATTGAAGGGCAAGAGCATGGCTAACCATGCCGTGTCCGGGGCTGGAGGAGCAGATGCCTGATGCAGCGCGCGCAGATTCCCGCACGCCGGCAGAGTCCATCCCTGTCGGCGGCAGCGTACCGCGCCGCGATTACGGCCTGTTGCGACCGTTCGGGCGCTGGATACTGCGACGCATGGATTGGTGCAGCGAGGGTGAATTCCCCGATCAGCCGAAACTGGTGATTGCCATTGCGCCACATTCCTCGAATTGGGATTTCATCATCGGTGCCGCATTCCTCTATCTGCTCGGACTGCGTGTGGCCTTCATTGCCAAACACAGCCTGTTTTTCTGGCCGCTCGGCGGATTCATGCGCTGGCTGGGGGGCATCCCCGTCAACCGCGCGCAGCCGGAAGACCTGACGGATGTGATGGCTGCGGCATTCAGCAAACACGGGCAATTGTGGCTGGCGATCACGCCGGAAGGTACGCGCACCGAAGGCGCGCGCTTCAAATCGGGTTTTTACCGCATTGCCCGCGCCGCGCAGGTGCCGATCCTGCCGGTGTATTTCAATTACCGGCGGCGGGTCACGGGGTTCCTGCCATTGGTGCGGCCGGATGATGATGTTGCAACCGGTGTGGAGCGGATCAGAGTGATGCTGCTGCAGCACGGTGTCCGTCGCGACCGCCGCGATGTTCAGTAGGACTTGGGCAACCCCAGCACGCGTTCGGCGATATAGCTGAGTATCAGCTGCGGGCTGACCGGCGCAATGCGCGCAATCATCGCTTCGCGGAAATAACGTTCGACGTGAAATTCCTTGGCGTAACCCATGCCGCCGTGGGTCAGCACCGCGGTTTCACAGGCCTTGAAGCCGGCTTCACCGGCAAAATATTTTGCCGCATTGGCCTCGGCGCCGCAGGATTTGCCCGCGTCATAGAGGCTGGCGGCCCGGTAGGTCAGCAGGCGCGCGGCTTCGAGTTCGATCCAGCGCTGTGCGAGTGGATGCTGTATGGCCTGGTTTTGGCCGATGGGCCGGTCAAACACGATGCGTTCGCCGGCGTATTTTGCCGCGCGATCCAGCGCCGCACGGCCGAGGCCCGCTGCTTCAGCGGCAACCAGTATGCGTTCGGGGTTTAGACCATCCAGGATGTAGCGAAAGCCCTTGCCTTCCTCGCCGATGCGGTCGGCTGCGGGTACGCGCAGGCCGTCGATGAAGACCTGGTTGGAATCCACCGCCTTGCGGCCCATTTTTTCGATTTCACGCGCCTCGACCTTGCTGCGGTCGATGTCGGCGTAAAACAGGGTCAGCCCGTCGATCGGGTTCGCGGTTTGTTCCAGCGGCGTGGTGCGCGTCAACAGCAGGATCTTGTTGGCGACCTGCGCGGTGGAAATCCAGACTTTCTGTCCGGTGATGATGTAATCATCCCCGTCGCGCACCGCCCGCGTCGTCAGTCGCGTGGTGTTGAGGCCGGCGCCGGGTTCGGTGACGCCGAAGCAGGCCTTGTCGGTGCCGGCGATTAGCGGCGGCAGCCAGCGGTTTTTCTGGTCGTCTGTGGCATACACCACCACCGGATGCAGGCCGAAAATGTTCATGTGGACGGCAGAGGCGCCGGAAAATCCCGCGCCGGAGGCGGCGATGGTTTCCATCATCAGGGCGGCTTCGGTGATGCCGAGGCCGCTACCGCCGTACTGTTCGGGCATCGCGATGCCCAGCCAGCCGTCGCCGGCGATGGCGGCATGGAATTCGTGCGGAAAGCCGCCTTCACGGTCCTTGCGCAGCCAGTAATCGGCATCAAAACGCGCGCAGACGCGGATGATGGCGTCCTGTATCGCGCGCTGGTCTGCGGAAAATTCAAAGTCCATCGGGTTCAGGCCGGAAGCGTCGTCACGCCCGCCGCAGCGAGCGTGCGGATTTCATCATCGCTGTAGCCGGCGCCGCGCAGGAGTTCTGCGCCGTGCTGGCCAAGCCGCGGTGCGCCGCATTGCGGTGCCGGGGGCGTGCGTGACCACCGCGTCGCGGCACGGGTGCTGCGCAGCGTGCCTTCGCTCGGATGCTGCTCCATGCCGATGAAGCCGGTGCCTGCGAGATGTTCATCATCAATCACATCATCAATGCTGTTCATGCGCGCGGCCGGGATGTCGGCCGCCATCAGCGCGGCGAGCCAGTCAGCGGTGCTGCGCTTGAGCATTTCGCCGGCGACAAACGCATTGACCTCATCAATGCGCCCAGACCGGTTTTCGTGGGTGTTGAAACGCGGGTCTTCGCGATACAGGTCTTCGCGGCCGATCAGGCGGAAAAATCCCTGCCACTGCTTGTCGTTGTACATCAGCACGCAGACATGGCCATCCCGGGTGCGGAAAGGCTTGCGCTGCGGCGCCAGAACCCGGGCATAGCCGGCATTGCCCAGCGGCGGATCAAAGCTGCGGCCGCCAAGGTGGTCGCCAAGGATCATCTGGCTCATGCATTCGAACATCGGCACCTCGACGGATTGCCCCTCGCCGCTGCGTTCGCGGTGATAGAGCGCGGTGGTCACGGCATATACGGCATGCAGGCCGACGATGCGGTCCGCCAGCGTCGCCGGGATGTAGCGCGGTTCCGTCGCGCCGGATTGCTGCAGCAGCCAGGGCAGGCCGGACATGCCCTGGATCAGGTCATCGTAGGCGGGGCGTGCGGCATAAGGCCCCTGCTGACCGAAGCCATAGGCGCCGACGTAGATGATGCGCGGATTGACCGCGCAGACATCGGCATAACCGAGCTTCAGGCGCTGCATCGCCTGGGGCCGGATGTTGTAGATCAGCACATCGGCTGTTGCGGCAATCTTCAACAATGCGTCACGGCCGGCGGGCTGCTTGAGGTCCAGCACAATGCTTTTCTTGTTGCGGTTCAGGTGCAGGAACATGTGGCCCATGCCGCGGTTCTTCATCGGGCCGACATGGCGCACGTTGTCGCCGCCGGGTGCTTCAACCTTGATGATGGCGGCGCCGAGATCGCCGAGAATCTGCGTCGCATAAGGCCCCATCACCACCGTGGTCAGATCGAGAACGGTGAGCCCGCACAGGGGGCCGCTCATGACAGGCCGCTCATCGGCTGCGCAGCTTTGCCGGAATCACGCAACCCTTGGCACGCAGCGTGGCATCGACCCAGCTGCGGTCCACCTTGCCCTTGCCGCGGATGGCCTTGAGCAGGGCCGCTTCCTGTTTTGCCTGCTGCTGCGCCAGTGCGATGGTTTCCGCGGCGAGCGCCTGGGGCAGGGCCAGCAGGCCGTCATCGTCGCCGATGATGATGTCGCCGGGGTTGACCACGGCATTGCCGATGACGACCGGCACATTGATTTCTCCCGGGCCGTTTTTATAGGGGCCGCGGTGGGTGACGCCGCCGGCGTAAACCGGGAAATCCGACAGCGCCAGCGCATCGGCGTCACGGATTGCGCCGTCGATGACCATGCCGGCGCAACCGTTGCGCTCGGCCAGCGAGGCCATGATTTCACCGATGATGGCCTGGGTGTTGATGCCGCCGGCATCCACCACGATGACATCGCCGGGGCGCGCGATGTCGATGGCCTTGTGCACCATCAGGTTGTCGCCGGGACTGACCTTGACGGTCAGCGCGGTGCCGACAAGCCTGCCGCCCCTGTGACAGGGCCAGAGGTCGGGGCCGATGGCATGCAGCCGGTGCATGTTGTCGCTGAGATGCGCGGTGGCGATTTTGCGCAGTGCTGCAACGATTTTTGCAGCGGGCCGGGGTGGAAAGGGGAGGATGCGGAAACCAATGGGCGCCATGTTCTTGTACCGGTGATTGCAGAGGGTGCATATCGTAGCATCCGCGCCGGTCTGCGCAGCATCGCATGCTAAAATCCGCGCCATCATCCAGGGATACTCAAACGCGGTGCCGGCCGCAGCCAGAACAACATAAAGCAGACTGAAACACAGCGTGCGCATCCTGCTCAGCAACGATGATGGTTATTTCGCCCCCGGCCTTGCCGCCCTGGAACAGGCGCTGGCCGCGCTGGGCACGGTGACCGTGGTTGCTCCGGAACGCGACCGCAGCGGCGCCAGCAATTCACTGACGCTGGACCGTCCCCTGTCGGTGCGTCGCGCCAGCAACGGTTACTACTATGTCAATGGCACGCCGACAGACTGCGTGCATCTTGCGGTGACCGGCTTGCTGCCGGAACTGCCGGATGTGGTGGTTTCCGGCATCAATCATGGCGCCAACATGGGCGATGACACGATCTATTCCGGCACCGTGGCGGCGGCAACCGAAGGATTCCTGCTCGGCATCCCTTCGCTGGCGATATCGCTGGTCGCCGCGGGGCAGGACAATTTCGCCACTGCGGGGCGGGTGGCCGCCGATCTGGTGACCCGGCTTGCCAAACACCGCGTTGATGAGCCGGTGTTGCTGAACGTCAATGTGCCTGACATTCCGCATGCAAAATTGCAGGGCATCAAGGTGACCCGCCTGGGCAAGCGCCACAAGGCGGAGCCCGTGCTCAAGACTGCGACGCCGCGCGGCGATACCGTGTACTGGGTCGGGGCCGCCGGCGGCGCGCAGGATGCCGGCGAGGGAACTGATTTCCACGCCGCGGCGTCCAACAGGGTGTCGGTGACGCCGCTGCAGATGGACCTGACGCGTTTTGCGCAGATGGAAAGCGTGGAACACTGGCTGGGCCGGCGCGAAAACGCATGAATGCGGCGAATTCGGGCATTGGCATGACTTCGCAGCGCACGCGCATGCGGATGGTGGAGCGTCTGCGCGGGCAGGGCATACGCGACGAAGTGATACTCGCGGCCATGGGTGAAGTGCCGCGGCATATTTTTGTCGATGAGGCGCTGGCCAGCCGGGCCTATGAGGACATGTCGCTGCCGCTGGGTTTCGGGCAGACCATCTCCAGCCCGTACACCGTGGCGCGCATGCTGGAGCTGCTGCGCAATGGCGGCACGCTGGACAAGGTGCTGGAAATCGGCACCGGCTGCGGATATCAGGCGGCCGTGCTGTCGCGATTGTCGCGGGAAGTGTACTCCGTGGAGCGCTTGGCGCCGTTATTGACCAAGGCGCGGCGCCATCTGCGCGATGCGCGTGCGCACAATGTGCGTGTGCGCAATGCGGATGGCCAGCTTGGCATGCCGGAACAGGCACCGTTTGACGGCATTGTTGTCGCGGCCGCTGCGACGCATGTGCCCCAACCGCTGCGTGAGCAGCTGGCAGTGGGTGGTAAACTCATCATCCCGCTGACAAACCATGGCAAGCAGGCGCTGCACGTCATCGAAAAAACTGCGCAAGGCTATGTGGATCGAAAAGTTGAAGATGCCCGGTTTGTTCCGCTGCTCCCTGGCCTGGGCTGACCCGTCTGTGCGCCTGCCGGGCGCTCCCGCAGGCCTTGTCCGCAATGCCCTCACCGTTGTTGTTGGCGCGTCCCTGATGTTGCTGGGCGGCTGCATGACCGGCCGGCCGGCGCCGGTGGCGGATCGCCTGCCGCCGCAGTCTTCTTCCGGCAAGGTGGCGGCCAAACCCGCGCCGCGCGCAGCGCCGGTCCCCGACCAGCCGCGCCCCGAGACTTACACCGTCCGCACCGGCGATACCCTGTACAGCATCGCACTGGAATTCGGACTGGATTACCGCGAACTGGCGGCCTGGAACGGCATTGATCCGGCGCGCATCCGCGTCGGCCAGCAGCTGCGCCTGTCGCCCCCGGGCGGTGTGGTGGCCACACCCCTGCGAACGCCTGCCGGAACGGTGGAAACGAAACCGCTGGGCGCAGGCGCGGTTGCCGGTGCAAAAACCGAACCGCGCGGGGTGCGTGTGCCGTACTCGGACCAGGCCTATGCCCAGATGTCGGGCGTCAAAGCCGAACCGGCGCCAGCCCCCAAACCGGAACAGGCGGAGTCAAGACCGCCGGCAAGCGGCGATGATGTCGACTGGATCTGGCCGGTGAGCGGAAAGATTGTCAGCCCTTTCAACGAAGCTTCAAACAAGGGTATCGGCATTGCCGGAAAAATGGGCCAGCCGGTGGTGGCGGCGGGACCGGGCAAGGTGATTTTCAGCGGCACCGGCATTCGCGGCCTCGGCAAACTGATCGTCATCAAGCACAACGAGAAATTTCTCAGTGTCTACGGTCACAATCGCGAACTGCTGGTGAAGGAAGGCCAGACTGTGGCGCGGGGCCAGCGCATCGCGGAGATGGGCAATACCGACACCGATCAGGTGAAGCTGCATTTTGAAATTCGCCGGCTTGGCAAACCGGTCGATCCGGCAGGCATGCTGCCACCGGCATAGATTATATAAGTATTTGATTTTATTGAATTTTATACGGTAAATGCACTGACGCGCTGCTTCAGTTCGCGCATTTGTCCGGTTCCGGATTGACCGCCATAACGCAAGGCTATGTAGAGCGTGGTGATGTCATTGACGGTGGCAGCCCGTTGCGGAAACTTGCGGCCGGCGCGCAGGGCAAATACCGCGGGGCCCTCCGCTGCGTCGCGCTGCAGCCCATGGCGCGCCAGTTTCCGGCAAAACCGGTCGTAAATTTTTTTCACCGCATCTTCGCGCGGGCTGCGCAGGTCGCGCAGCGCCAATGCGGCGCCGATGAGCAATGCGATGCCGGCACAGACCATCAGGATGATCGCCAGCATTTGCCAGGTGGCTTCGCTGAAGCCGAGGTATGAAAGGAAGCGGCGCTGGCGATCCGGGGTGTAGCCCAGTACCCACTGATTCCAGGCATAGGTCACGGAATCCAGGGTCAGGCGCATTCTCTGCAGCATTGCAAAATCACCGCGCACGAACATCGGCAGGGGGTCGGTGCTGGGCAGTGCCGACGCGATGCCGCGTTCCACGCGCGCGGGTGATACCGCGGCCGTGGGATCGACGCGCACCCAGCCGGTATTTTCCAGCCACACTTCCGTCCAGGCATGGGCGTCGGCCTGGCGCACAAGCACATATTCGCCGACCGGATTCACTTCGCCGCCGAGATAACCCGTGACCACCCGCGCCGGAATCCCGGCGGCGCGCATCAGGACCGTGAAAGCCGACGCATAGTGTTCGCAAAAACCGCGGCGGGTCCGGAACAGGAACTCATCGACCGGTTGTTCGCCCAGCAGCGGCGGTGAAAGCGTGTAGACGAAATTCTCGTTGCGGAATTTTGTCAGTACTGCAGCGACAAGATTGCGGTCGTCGGGAAATTGTTTGCGCAGGTCCTCGGCATAGGCCAGTGTCTGCGGATTGGATTCGGCGGGCAGGCGCAGCGATCGCGCCAGCACGGTCCGGTCGTCATCGGCGCCGTAGGCAACCCCGATGGCGGAAGTCATGTCGTAACGGATGCGGTTCCGCACCGGCGTATAGCTCAGCAGCTGCATGTCGCGGGTGACGAGTGAGCGCGGAGGGCGCATGCCGGGAAATTCCAGCGCGAACAGCCAGCGTTTGTTGTGCGGCTCCAGGGTGACCGTGTATTCGACCGGGGAATCCGGGGCTGGCATCTGATCGGTGTTCTGCACAATGCGCGGTGCAGTCCAGGTCCTGCCGTCGTAGTCCCACAACACCGGACCGCGCCAGTACAGGTCCTTGGGTTCGGGGATGCGGCCCTTGAATGCGGCGCGAAAGGCGATGGAATCGGAAAGGATCAGGCTGTTCAGGCTGCCAGGACTCATGGTGTCGGAGAGCCCGCTCAATCCGGCATAGGCGTCCTGCGGCAGCCCCCAGAGCGGTCCCTGGATGCGGGGAAACAGCAGGAACAGCACCAGCATCAGCGGGACGCCCTGCAGGATGAGGAGGCCGGCGCGCCGCACCGGGTCGCGCCAGCCCGGCCATGGCCCCGTGTACTGCATGCTGATCAGGCTGGCGATCAACAGCCATGCACAGCCGAGCATGTAGAGCGCGGTGGGTATGGTCTGTGAATGCAGGAAATTGGTGACCAGCAGGAAGCAGCCAAGAAATCCCAGCAGCATGCCGTCGCGCTGGGTGCGTGTTTCCAGCAGCTTCAGGGCCAGCATGACCACCAGCAGCGCAACGCCCGCATCGCGGCCGAACAGCGTGCGGTACTGGATGAGGATGCCGACGCTGCCGGCAATCGCGATCAGCACCAGCAGCCATCTCGCCGGCGGCCTGCCGTGCATGCGCAGCTGCAGCAGGCGTCCGGCTGCGATGGCGACGGCGAACAGGGAGATCCACACCGGCATCCGCAGCAGGTGGGGAGCGCTGGCGAGCACAAACCCGGCGCAAAGCCAGGTGATTTCACGGGATCCGAGGATCCGCGTGCTAAGCGGGGTCGGCAGCGAGACCATGCAATGCGAGGGCGCGCAGGCAGTTGTCGCGCTGAACCGTGCCGGCGGCTATCGGCAACGTCATGCCTGGAAGGCGCAGGCCATAGGCATGTCCGGCGACATCGGCGTTGAGCACCCAGCGGCATAATTGCGACAGCCGCTGTTCGGTATCCATGGCCGCAGGCAGCAAGTCCCAGGCCAGCCACAGTTCGGCGTCCGCGCGGCCGGTAAACTGTTTGGTCAGCAGGGCATCATCGCGGGCTGCGGCCTTCCAGGCGATGTGCCGGGGTGAATCGCCGGGGCGGTACGGGCGCAGGCCGGCGAACTCGTCCTGCCCCTGGCCATGCACGCCGCCGTCGCCGCCGCCGGCTTCGGGCAGCGGCAATGCGAGTCCGGGCGATGCCGGCGCCGGATAGACCAGGCAGTTCATGTCGAGATCGGCATAGGACCAGGCGCGAAAAAGGCCGGTCGGAAAAAAAGTGAACAGTGTCAGGCGTCCGGGGCGCAGCCAGCCGCGACGGGGTGCCGGGATGGGGACGGCGGCGGCGATTTCCGTGGCCGGGGATACGTCGACAAAGGTTGCGGACCGGCGGTCACGGGTGATGCCGATGCTGTAGCGATGGGCCCGCGCCTCGTTGCTGATGCGGATCTGGAACTGCGCCTGATCTCCGGCAAAGACAGGCTGCGCACGGCCCGGCGCAATGCGCAGGTTGGCGAGGTTGCGGAAGGTATGCAACATGGACTGGATGCCGCAGGCGCCGAGCAGGAAAGCCAGGACAAAACCCAGCGCGAGGTCGTAATTGACCGCGCCAATCAGCATCAGCACCACCACGCCGGCGAACAGCAGGCCCTGGCGCGAAGGCAATATGAATACCCGTCTTTGTACCAGCACGATGGTGCCGCGCTCGGGGCCGCGCCACTGGAATATCCATTCGAGCACGCCGTTTTTCAGCGCACTGACAAGCGTCGCCGGACGGGTTGTGGCGGCTGTGGCGGGCATCAGGGTATGGCGACCTGCTGCAGCAGGCGCGACACCAGCTCGTCGCGGCCGGCGCCATCGGGGCTGCCGGCAGGACTCAGCCGGTGCGAGACCACGGACGGCAGCACCGCCTGCAGGTCTTCGGGCTGCACATGCCTGCGGTCATCCATGTAGGCCCAGGCACGCGCCCCATGCAGCATGGCCAGCGCGGCGCGCGGTGAAAGCCCGTGTGCAAAATGCGGCGCCTGGCGGGTGAAATTGACCAGTGCCTGCAGATAGTCGAGCAGCGCGGGCGAGGCGTGCACCTGCTGCACTTCGCGCTGCAATTGCGCAAGGCCTTCGGCGTCGAGTCGGGGCTGCAGCTGATCCAGCAGGTCGCGGCGATCGGTGCCGTTCAGCAACGCGCGCTCGGCCTGGGCATCCGGGTAACCCAGTTCCAGGCGCATCAGGAAACGGTCGAGCTGCGATTCGGGCAGCGGAAAGGTGCCGATCTGGTGCGAAGGATTCTGGGTCGCGATCACGAAAAAGGGGCGCGGCAACGGGCGGGTCTCGCCTTCGGTGGTGACCTGGTTTTCCTCCATCGCCTCAAGCAGGGCGCTTTGCGCGCGCGGCGTTGCGCGGTTGACCTCGTCGGCCAGCACGACATTGGTGAATACCGGGCCGGGATGGAACTCAAAGCTGCCGTTGTCGCGGTTGTAGACGGAAACGCCGAGGATGTCGGCGGGCAGCAGATCGCTGGTGAACTGGATGCGCTGGAATTTCAGGCCCAGGGAAGTTGCGATGGCATGCGCCAGCGTGGTTTTGCCGACGCCGGGAACATCCTCGATCAGCAGGTGGCCGCGCGCCAGCAGGCAGGCGATGGCCAGCCTGATCTGCTGCGATTTGCCAAGAATGATACTGTTGATCTGATCAGCAACCGCGTTGATCTGTGAGGGCATGACAGGAAGGCTTTCTCGGAAACGATGTTGATCGGGTGCGGATCGGGAATTGAAGGCTGGAGATTAGACAAGGTGCCGACCCGATTATAAGATGAACCTTCGCAATCAAGGACATGGGCTTGGGTCCCGGCAGCAGGCCGGCGTGGGCGGACTGCATGAACCGGGCGTATCAATAAGCCGTGAACCGGCGTTTCAGAAAAGAACGTGAAAAATTCATCATCAGAGGAGCCGGGCCGCAGCGAAGGCGACAGCCGCATCTCGCAGAGACTTGTCGACTGGCTGGCCCTCAGACTGCGCAATCCGGGTTTGGTTCTTGCCCTGGGCGCCTGTTGCCTCGGCGCAGCCATTTTTTTTGTCAATGAAGTCGTGGTGCGGGAGGATGAGGCCGCGGAAAAAAAATCCGTGGACCGGCAGGCGGAAACACTGGCCCGTTCGCTGCGTGATCAGCTGGAGGCAAAACTGGTGGCTGCCGACAGCCTGGTGCGGCTGGTCAACATGGCGGCCCAGCGTGAGGGGCTGGAGGTGGCGGCGCTGCAGATGTCGCGGCTGGTGGCCTGGCGCAGCGGCAAGTTCTCGGATTTCTTCCTGTTCAACGCATCAGGCGAAAAAGTCTGGGAAAGCCGGTCCGCGGAAATTTACCCTGAAGTCATCGCCGAACATTTTGCCGCGCAACAGAAAACCCCGCGCCGCTTCCATGTCAGCCCGGCAATCCTGAATCGCGGCAGTGGGACCTGGACCATACAGATCAGCTACCCGGTTACCGACAGCAACGATGACCTGCTGGGCATGGTGCTGGTGGCATTCAATGTGGCGCAGCTGCAGCAGATTTACAGCGAGATGAACCTGGGCTCCGGCGGCAAGCTGATGCTGCTGGGCAAGGACGGCCGTCTGATCGCCGGCGTGGCTGCAGGCAAGGTCGATTCCGGCCAGGACCTGGGGACCAGCGCCCAGATCAGGGATGTGCTGCAGGGCGGACAGGGATGCCGTGGCGGCCTTGCACGCAGCCCGCTGGACGGAATCGAGCGGTTCAGCAGTTTTTGCACGATGGACGGCCGTCCGCTGCTGGTGGGCGTGGGCATCAATGCCGGCGAAGCGATTGCCGGCAGCCGCCTGACGGCAACACGCTACAGGGGCATCACGACATTGCTGCTTGCCCTGCTGGCCGGCGGCACGGTCCTGCTGCTGGTGCTGCTGGCGCGGCAGCAGGCGATACGCAGAGCGCTGGGCAGCAGCGAGGCCCGCTTCAGGGCGCTCAATGCGCTGGGTTCGGACTGGTACTGGGAGACGGATGCCGAGTACCGCCTGACGCAGCTGTCCGAAGGTTTTGGCCGGATGACGGGCCTCAGGGCCGGAGATCTGACCGGAAAAGCCTGCTGGGATGCGGCTTTCATCACGCCGGTGGGTTCCGACTGGAGCGGGCACAAGGCAAGCATCGCGCGCCGCGCGCAATTCCGCGACCTGCAGCTGCGCTATACCAGCGAACATGGCGTCGTTGCCTATGGCAGCGTCAGCGGAGAGCCGGTATTCGCGGAAGACGGGGCGCTGACCGGCTACCGCGGCGTCTGCAATGACATCACTGCTGAGCTGGTGCTGCGCCAGCAGTTGCGGATGCAGCACGATGTGGCGCGCATCCTGACCCAGGGGAAAAATTTGTCCCAGGCGATCCAGGCGGTGATCGAGACCATCTGCGCGACCATGGAGTGGAGCTGGGGGGCGCGCCGGCACATCGATCCGGCCACTTCGATGCTGACATGCCATGAATACTGGATTGCGCCCGGCATCCGGGCCGGCGAATTCGTTGCGCTGGCGCTGCAGCCGAAAACAGCCAATCTGCAGTCCGGCACCGTCAGCATGGCCATTGCGCGCAACGAAACCCGGGTCTGCGCCGACTTTACCCGGCAAAACGAACGGCGGCGGGATTTTGCGGCCAAGGCGGGGCTGCGTGGCGCGGTGGCTGTTCCGATACGCCGCGGCAGCGGCGTCGAAGATGCCCTGGAGTTTTTCAGCGTGCGTTCCGAGGCGCCTGACCCGCTGATGCTGGATACACTGGAGGCCATCGGCCGGGAAGTCGGCCATTTCATGGACCGGACCGAAGCCCAGCAGGCCAGTTCACATCTGGAGCGCGAGCGCCGCCACCTGCTGGACATGCTGGAACTGCAGCTTGAGCACATGCCGGTCGCCTGCCTGCTCCAGGACCGGGATTTCCGCATGGTTTACTGCAATCCTGCCGCGGAGCGCATTTTCGGCTACGGCAACGATGAGTTGCGCGGTCTGGACATTGCGCAGCTGATCGTGCCGGAAAGCGCGCGCGGTCTGGTTGCCCTGCGCCGTGACCGCCTGCAGGCGGGCGAAATGAATGTCACGGGCACCAACGAAAACATCCGCAAGGACGGTGGCCGCATCGTCTGCGAATGGAGCAACACGCCGCTCGAGGATGAGTCCGGAAAATTCACCGGCGTGCTGGCGACGGCGCAGGATGTCACGGAGCGGATGGCGATGGTCGAAGCGCTGGAGGCCAGCGAGGAGCGCTATCGCCGGATTTTTGCCGCAACGCCGCTGCCGATGTGGGTGGCCGAAGCCCGCTCCCCGAAATTTCTCGCGGTCAACGAGGCGGCGATCGAAAAATACGGTTACACGCGCGAAGAGTTTCTCGCGATGTCGGCCATCGATCTGCAGGTCGACGAGGATCGCGACCGGGTGCTGAAACAACTGCTCCACCGTGACCCTGAAAGCCTTGCGCATTTCGAGCGCCGCCATGTGACCAAAAACGGTGAACAAATCACCGTTGAAATCACCGCCCAGCCTTTTCAGTACGGCGGCCAGGTTGCACGACTGATTCTGGCGATTGATGTCACCGACCGCCGGCGGGTCCAGCTGGCAATGGAGGAGAGCGAAGCGCGCTTCCGCGCCGTCTTCGAGCAGGCTTCCGTGGGCATCGCCATCCGCGAGTTTTCGGACCGGCCGCGCTTCCTGCGCGTGAACAGGAAGCTGTGCGAGATTCTTGGCTATTCGGAAAGCGAGCTGCTGCAGAAAACGACCACGGAACTGACGCCCGAGGATGAGGTGGAGACCGCGCATGACATGAACCGGCAATTGATGTCCGGTGCGGTGACCGGATATTCCAGGCGCAAGCGCTACCGGCGCAAGGATGGCAGAAACGTCTGGGTGAACCTCTCGGTGTCGCGGTTTGACGAGGGCGGCGGCGGGGTGAGAACGCCGTACCTGATCTCGGTCATTTCGGATATTTCAGGCCAGGTCGAAAGCGAAGAGCGGGTCATCGAGAGCGAGGCCCGCTACCGGCAGATTTTTGCGCTGACGCCGCTGCCGATGTACCTGCGGCACGAGGACGAGCTTTATTTCATTGACGCGAATGATGCCTGCCTTGCGATGTACGGCTATACGCGCGAGGAAATGCTGTCGATGACGCTGCTGGACATCCAGACGCCGGCCGGCCGCGAAAATTACCTGCAAGTCGAGCAGCGGCCTGCAGGCATCGTCGAAAGGCTGCAGAAGCAGCATGTGCGCAAAAACGGCGAGGTCGTGGACATCGAGATCTATTCCTACCCGACGATGATGGGCGGCTTGAAGGTGCGGCTGGTGCTGATCCGCGACATGACGGAGCAGTTGCGCATGGAGCGCCTGTTGCGTGACAACGAATCGAGGCTGCGCGCCATCGCCGACAACGTGCCTGCCGTGATCGCCTTTTTCGATGCCGGACTGCAGCTCCAGTATTCGAATATCGCCTTTGACCGCTGGTTCGGTGCGGCCCGTCTGGGTGTGCAGGGCGGGGTGTTGCGCGTCGAGCAGGACGAGTCCCAGTACGGCGACATGCTTGAACCGCTGCTTGCGCGTGCCCTGCTTGGCGAAGAAATCGTCACCGAGCGCGTTCTGGATACGCGCGCCGGATCGCGCGTGGCCCGTTTGACGCTGATTCCGCATGTGGCGGATGACGGGCAGGTGACGGGCGTGCACCTGATGGGCTATGACCTGACGGATTTCCGTCACGCCGAAGCCGAGGTGCGGCATCTCAATGCCGATCTCGAACAGCGGGTCGAGCAGCGCACGCGCGCGCTGGCGGCGGCAAACCGGGAGCTGGAGTCTTTTTCCTACTCGGTATCCCATGACCTGCGCGCGCCGCTGCGCACCATAGACGGCTTCAGCCAGATTCTGCTCGATGAATACGCGGACAAACTGGATGACACCGGCCGCAGTTACCTCGACCGTGTGCGTGCCGGTAGCCAGCGCATGGCCAAGCTGATTGACGATCTGCTGGAACTGGCGCGGGTGACGCGCCGCGACCCGCAGATCCGCGAGTGCAACCTGACGGGGCTGGCACTGGAAATTGCCGGGGAACTTGCCGCCGCCGATCCCGGGCGCAAGGTTGCCGTCACGGTGGCGCCGGGGATGGTGGTCGAAGCCGATGCCGGGCTGCTGCGCATCGCGCTGGACAACCTGCTGCGCAATGCCTGGAAATTCACCAGTCTCAAACCGGGTGCGGCAATCGAGGTGGGCTGTGTCAGAGAGGCTGAACGCAACACATATTTCGTGCGTGACAACGGCGTCGGTTTCGACATGGCCTATGTCAACAAGTTGTTCGGCGCGTTCCAGCGATTGCACAGCGAATCGGAATTCCAGGGCACCGGCATCGGCCTGGCGCTGGTGCAGAGGGTCATACGACGGCACGGCGGCCAGGTCTGGGCCGAAGCCGAGCCGGAAGTCGGCGCCACCTTTTATTTCACGCTGCCGCCGCAGACGGAGGCCGGCGTGAAGATGAGCAACGAGGTCAGGGCAGCAACATGGCCGCAATGACGCGGCGGCCTTCACCCATCAGGATGTTGTAGGTGCGGCAGGCGGCTGCCGTGCCCATGGTTTCCAGGCCGGTTCCCGCCTCGATCAGCGGCCGGAGCAGGGCCGGTGCGGGGAACTGTTGCCGGGCGCCGGTGCCCAGAACGATGATTTCAGGGCGCATTTTCAGCAAACCGGCAAACCTTTCCGCATCCAGCCCCTCGAATGACGCCACCTCCCAGGGCAGCGGCGGCTGGTCAGGGCAGATGATCAGCGCCTGCTCGTAACGGACGCCGTTGACCGCAAGGTATCCAGCGCCATATCCGGTCACCGCATAGCGGTTTTTGCTGTCTGCCAGGTGCAGTTTCATAACTCTCTGATTTGCCGCGAATAATCTGCTTGGATACAATCCCATGTTTCCCACCCGCAGGTGGCCGGTCGCGGTGTTTTTGGCGCCGCAACAGGATGGTCTGCGGCTGATTTTACACAGGGTCCCACCCAGAGATTCGGACATGGAAGAATTTCCGCGCATCAAACGCCTGCCGCCATATGTGTTCAATGTCACCGGCGAGCTGAAACTCGCCGCGCGCCGCCGCGGTGAGGACATCATCGATTTCAGCATGGGCAATCCCGATCAGCCCACGCCGCGGCATATCGTCGACAAGCTGATTGAATCGGTGCAGCGCAGCGATACCCACGGTTATTCGGTGTCCAAGGGCATTTCGCGCCTGCGCAAGGCGATCTGCGGCTGGTATCAGACCCGCTACGGCGTGGAGCTGGACCCCGAATCCGAGGCCATCGTCACCATCGGCTCCAAGGAAGGCATTGCCCATCTGGCGCTGGCGACGCTGGAGCGCGGAGACATCGTGCTGGTGCCCAACCCGAGCTACCCGATCCACATCTACGGGCCGGTGATTGCCGGCGCGGACATCCGCCATGTGCCGATGCATGCCGGCGTCGATTTTTTTGCCGCGCTGGAGCAGTCGATCAAGGACACCTATCCGAAGCCGAAGATGCTGATCGTCAATTTTCCGAGCAATCCGACCACGCAATGCGTGGATCTGGCGTTTTTCGAACGCCTGATTGCGATCGCCAGGGAACACGACATCTACGTGGTGCACGACCTGGCCTATGCCGACATAGTGTTCGACGGCTACAAGGCGCCGTCGATCCTGCAGGTGCCGGGGGCGCGCGATGTCGCGGTCGAGTTTTTCACCATGTCCAAGAGCTACAACATGGCCGGCTGGCGCGTCGGCT
>CAZSIR010000050.1:0-10217 GCA_964606765.1 uncultured Bordetella sp.
ACATTGCTGCATCAGCAGCTTGCCGATTTCGGTGGAACCGGTGAAGGTGAACTTGCGCACCATCGGATTCGTGGTCAGTTCCTTGCCGATGGGACCAGCCGAACCGGTCACCACGGACAACACGCCTTTCGGAATGCCGGCGCGTTCGGCGAGTTCGCACAGCGCGAGTGCCGAATACGGCGTCTGCGATGCCGGCTTGATCACCATCGTGCAGCCGGCGGCCAGCGCCGGACCCGCCTTGCGCGTAATCATCGCGTTGGGGAAATTCCACGGCGTCACCGCGGCGCAGACCCCGATCGGCTGCTTGATGACGACGATGCGTTTGTCCGGCGCGTGGGTCGGAATCGTATCGCCATAGATGCGCTTGCCTTCCTCGGCAAACCATTCGATGAACGAGGCGCCATAGGCGATTTCGCCGCGCGACTCCGCAATCGGCTTGCCCTGCTCCACCGTCATCAGCTTCGCCAGGTCTTCCTGGCTGGCCATCATCAGGTCAAACCATTTACGCAAAATGATGGAGCGTTCCTTGGCGGTTTTCGCGCGCCAGGCCGGCCACGCTGCATTGGCCGCCTCAATCGCGCGCCGGGTTTCGGCGACGCCCATTTTCGGCACGGTGCCGATCTGCTCACCGGTCGCCGGGTTGTGCACGGCCAGCGTGGACTTGTCATCGGCATCGACCCAGGCGCCGTCGACATAACATTGCTGGCGAAACAGGCTCTGGTCTTTCAATTCAACAGCGGGCTTGGCTTTCTGCAGCATGAATCCACTCCTTGTGCATGATGAAGACCGGGAAACGTGCTGAATCGCACACCGGATCGGACTGAAAAGTATAACAAAGGGGCGCTGACCAATCCCCGACCAATGATCAGGCCCCTCGCAGGGCGGGCGGCGCCGTTTGAACAGGACGAAGCGGCGGCATTCATTGCGTCGCAGCGTACCGGTAAACGGTTGTATATAATGCTGAAACACCCTGCCGCAAGACATCAACCAAGGACCCGGAAATGTTTCACCTTGTACTGCGTATGCGATTGGCCGCTGTCTGCGCCATCGTCGGTTTGAGCGTGCTTGGCGGCTGCGCCAGCACCGGAGATCCGCGCGATCCGCTGGAACCGATCAACCGCGGCGTCTACCAGTTCAACGAGGGCGTGGACACCATGCTGCTGAAACCCGCGGCCGAGGTTTACCAGGGCCTGCTGCCGGGGATTGTGCGCACGGGCATCAGCAACTTTTTTTCCAACCTGAATGACGTCACGGTCGCCATCAACAACCTGCTGCAGGGCAAATTTTCCGAAGCCGCGTCTGACGGCGGCCGCCTGCTGATCAACACCACGGCCGGACTGTTCGGCCTGTTTGACGTGGCGACGCCGGCCGGACTCGAGAAGCACGACGAGGATTTCGGCCAGACCCTGGGCTGGTGGGGTGTCGGTGACGGTCCTTACCTGGTATTGCCCATCCTCGGGCCGCGCACCACCCGCGACACCGCCAGCCTCTATGTCGACTGGCAGACCGCTCCCATCACCCATCTCGATTCAGTGCGTGAAAGAAACTCACTGCTCGGGCTGCGACTGGTATCAGGCCGCGCGGAACTGCTGGGCGCCAGCCGCCTGCTGTCGGTGGCGGCGCTTGATCCCTATGAATTCGTGCGTGATGCCTACCTGCAGCGGCGGCGCAACCTGATCCATGACGGCAATCCGCCGCGTGAAGCCCGGGAAAAAGACGCCGCCATCGATCTGACGATCTGGCCCGAGTCCATCCGGCTGCCGATGATTGCCCCGGCTGCCAGCAATGAAAACACGGTGGATCCCCAGCAGCCCGCATCCCGGGCCGATCCGAAGGACGGCCTGTCGCAGGCGAACAATCCGCCCGGCATCACGGCAACAGCCGAAGCACCGCAGATGGTCCGCGTCTGGCTGCACTGACCCCTTCGCGGCATTAGCGCCGCAATGAACCGTCAGCAGCCGATTCAGGCCCGGGCCGCAGTGCCGCCGGCCGGCGGCGTTGTTTCCGGACCCGCTTTTTTCACGTTGTCCATCACGGCCATCGCCGAACTGACCAGCGTCGCCACGTCAGCGACGTTGGCCGGCACGATCAGCGTGTTGTTGGTGCGCGCCAGATGGGCGAAGGCATTGACGTACTGCTTCGCCACTTCCAGGTTCGCCGCCTGATTGCCGCCCGGCGCGTTCAGCGAACTGGCCACTGAACTGATCGCAGAAGCAGTCGCCTCGGCGATCAGCTGGATGCGCGCCGCCTCGCCCTGCGCGCGGTTGATCGCCGCGGTCTTGTCACCCTCGGATTTCAGCACCGCCGCCTGTTTCTCGCCGTCGGCCAGGTTGATTTCCTCCTGGCGCTGGCCTTCCGACTTGGCGATCAGCGCGCGTTTTTCGCGCTCCGAGGTGATCTGCGCCTGCATCGCGCGCAGGATCGCTTCCGGCGGCGTCAGGTTCTTGATTTCATAACGCAGCACCTTCACGCCCCAGGTGCGCCCCGCCTCGTCGAGCACCGCCACCACCTGGCGGTTGATCTCGTCGCGGCTTTCGAAGGTCTTGTCGAGCTCCATCTTGCCGATTTCAGAACGCAGCGTGGTCTGCGCCAGCTGGGTCACGGCGGACACGTAATCGGAGGAACCATAGGACGCGAGCTTCGGATCGGTGACCTGGTAATAGATGATGCCGTCGACGCCGAGCTGGGTGTTGTCGCGCGTGATGCAGACCTGCTCCTGCACGTCGAGCGAAGTCTCTTTCAGCGAATGCCTGTAGGCGACGCGATCGAGGAAAGGCACGATCACGTTCAGCCCCGGCTCCAGCACCGAATGGTATTTGCCCATGCGCTCCACCACCCAGGCCATCTGCTGCGGCACCTGGCGGATCGACTCGATGGCGACCACCACACCCAGCGCCACGACAAAAAACGGCACCGCAAACGACTTCTGATCGAACGCAATCAGCAGGCCGGTCATGAACACAACAATGATCAGTTTCGGAAACATGCCGCTTCCCCCTTTGTTATCAGTTCAATCCGGCTTGACCGCAGACACGCGCAGCGTGTTGCCGTCGACCGCATGGATGTAAAACACCTTGCCGCCGGGCACCCGTTCGCCGGTGACCTGCGCTTCCCATTGCGCGTTGCGGTACTGGACGCGGGCCAGCCCGTCAGCCTCGCTGATCCAGGCATCGAGCATCACGGTCTGGCCGATATCGAGCCCCTGGTTCGCCGCCGGCTGGACTGCGCCGCGGAAGCGCTTGACCAGGATCACGCCGATCACTGACACCGCGGCGACGACCACCGCCTGCACCCAGAACGACTGTCCGAGATAGGCCACCGCAGCGGCGGCCAGCGCAGCAAGGCCCAGCACCAGCAGGTAAAAAGTCCCGGTCAGCATCTCGACAATGATCAGCACGATGCCGGTCACCGCCCACAGCAAATACATTTCCATCAGCGCCTCCCCTGGTGCGTCGACTCAGTGTTGCAGCATAACAAACCCCGGGCTTTTTAATTCAAACGCGCCACCCTGGCCGCCAGTTCCGCAATCTGCGCCCGCATTTCCTCCGCGTCCGGCGCGCCCGGACACTGTTTCAGGTAAGTGCCGAAATCGCCCAGTGCGGCGCGAAAACACTCCAGTTTCAGGTAAATCCCGCCGCGGTCGCGGTATTCCTCCCCGGCGTCATCCGGCGTCAGCGCAATCAGGCGCTCGCTGGCCGACAGCGCCCGCAGCCAGTCGCCCTGCTCGGTATAAACCCCCTTCAGGTTGCGCAGCATGCGCGCCAGCACTTCCTTGTTGGAGGCTGCGCTGAGCAGATGCGAGAGTATCGCGTCGTCGACATCCGCCGTGCTGCCCGCGGCGCGCAGCCGCTGCTGCAGTTCCTCCACGCCCAGCGACACCCCGCGGCTGTACGGGTCCAGCACCACCACGCCGTCGCGCAAGGCGCACTTCACGAGAAAATGGCCGGGGAAGGACACGCCGTGCAGACCAAGCCCGATGCGGCGGCCGATTTCGATGTAGACCACGCCGAGCGTGATCGGGATGCCGAGCCGGCGTTCCAGCACTTCATTGAGGAAACTGTTGCGCGGGTCGTAATAATCATCGGAATTGCCGCTGAACCCGAGCTCGGAAAAGAGGAAATGATTCAGCGCCAGCAGTTTCTCCGCCGTGGCCACGTCCGCGCGCAGCCGTGCGCGCAGCTTTGCCGCCATCTCGTCGAGCTGGTCGAGATAGGCGCCCACCGCGAGCCCCGGATATTCACCGGCGGCAATCCACAGCGCGCCTTCGGCCAGAGACACATCCTCATCACGCATGCGCGTGATGCGGCGCCACTCTTCCGCGGCCCGGGCCTCCGGTGAAACACCGCCGCCGGGGGCATTCATGCTCATGCGCGCCTCGCCAGCGGCAGGTTCATCAGCAGGTTCTGCGGTTTGAGGCGCAGGTTGCCGTCTTCCGTCATCGCCATGCCGAGGAACACCGGCGCACCCTGCATCTCCGCCTGCAGCGCGCCGGCATCCTCGAAATCCATGCGAAACAGCCCGACCACCCGGCGCATGCGCTCTTCATCCACCTCGCCGCCGGAATAAATGTCATTGAGCATCGCGCTGGCCTCGACATCCAGACCGACATGCCATTTCCATTCCTCGTCGGGAATCTCGCGCACCGGTGTGACCTTCACCTGCACGCCATGGAAATGCGCCACCCAGCGTGCCAGCAGATCGCACAGCGCCAGCGAGCCGGGCAGCCCGGGATTGACCTGGAGTACGGTGTCGCGCCGCTCGTCGCGCTGGAAATAGGCTGAATGATTGCCTGCGTCGAGAACGTCGAGATCCATCGAGCGCAAGGGCGCATTGACCTCCTTCAGCATGCGGCCGAGGTTGCCCAGCCCCCCGCTTTCCGCATGCAGGTTCACCGTCTCGGCGTCGGCCAGCATCACCGCGCCGTCCTTCACACTGACCCGCTGCTGGCGGAAAAAGGTTTCCGCCGCGCGCAGCAGCAATCCGTTGTCGGCTTCGTCCAGCAGGCCGCGCAGGATGACTTCGGTGGTGTGGTAAATGAACGGCGGCGGCACCGCGACATCGCGCCGGAACAGGTCAAAATAAAAGGCTTCCAGCGAAGGCGCGGCCAGCAGCTGGTCGCGGAAACGCAGCATGATCCGGTAGTTATCCCGGGCATCGGCATCCGCCAGCCGGGCGATTTCAGCATCGCTCACGGCACGGCGCGGCGCTTCCAGCAGGCTAGCGTGCAAGTCCCGTTCCGCGGCGCAGGACTCCGCCACCGGCGCCAGTTCGGGCCGCGCGTAATAAAGCCTCAGATAATCGTCGGTGACGAGCAGATGGCCGTCGGAGGCCCGCTCGAGCAAGTGATAGCCGCAGTGCTGCCAGAAATCCATAATGAATCCGATCCTGAATCCATTATGCCACGGCGGATGCGCCCCACTGTTGCAGCGGATACACGCATTCCGGGACAAGCTTGCGCAGGGTTCCAGGCGCATACACCGGGCCATTCTTGCCGCATTTCCGCTGCTTCCGCTGCCTCCGCTCTGGCGGCCTGCTTCGCTCCATTTCAGAACGGCTGATCGCGCAATCTCCGGCACGCAATGCAGGCAGTGGTTTGCAGTATCGGGCCGCAGCGCCACCGGCCTGCAAGCGCCCATGCATGCGCATTTCGGGAATCTCCGCCGCGCATCCGGGGCCACGGTTTTCCACTGCGGTGACAGCGGCGGCACCCGCACTTTGTCGTTCGACAGCGACGGTATTCCCGGTCGGGGGCCGCCGGATACGCCTCATTTGCTGTCCCCGCATGGCAACACTTCATGGCACAGGCAGAATCCAAAAAATTAAATTAACTATATGTTTTTACACAGTTATTTATGAGCTGGCCCGCTCTGTGCACCTGTCCTGTGGCATGCCGTGTTTCAAGCGCCATGACCCAAAGGCGGCAATCGACGGCAACGATGCGGCGCAGGACAAGCCTGATCACCGGCAAGGCCGCAATCCTCACCCACAGAGAAGGAGCACTGATATGAACTGGGATCGTATTGAAGGCAACTGGAAACAGGCCAAAGGCAAGGCCAAGGAACAATGGGGCAGGCTGACCGATGACCATCTGGACATCATCGACGGCCGTCGCGAACGGCTGCTCGGCCAGATCCAGGAATCCTACGGCATCGCCCGGGATGAAGCCGAGCAGCAGGTGCAGGCCTGGGAAAAGCGCAACGCGCAAACCTTCCAGGAAGCCGCGCGCCGTACGGGCCGCTGAAACCGGCCCGGGCCGGTGCATGGCTCAAATGCGCAGCTTGAATGCGCCGGCCACCCCCCTCCAACACAAACACGAGGAGCTCAGCATGAACAATAAACTGATGATTGCAGCGCTGGTCGCCGCATTCGGACTGCCGGTCGCCGCCCACGCCATGAGCGATGGCGACTACAAGGGCCAGAGGGACCGCATCAATGCGGAATCACGCGCCGCGCTGCAGAAATGCAACAGCCTGTCCGGCAACGCCAAAGACATCTGCAAGGCGGAAGCCGAGGGCAGGGAAAATGTGGCCAAAGCGGAACTCGAAGCCCGTCGCGACAACTACACGGCCAAAGCCCGCCATGCAGTGCGCATCGCCAAGGCCGAGGCCATCCATGAGGTCGCCCGGGAAAAATGCGACGACCTCGCCGGCAACGCCAAGGATGTCTGCGTCAAGGACGCCAAGGCCGCGCTGACCCGCGCCAAAGCCGAGGCGGACGCCGACCGCAAGGCCAGCGAAACCTCGCAGGCCTCGCGCGAGAAAGTCGCCGACGCCACGCGCAGCGCCGACTACGACGCCGCGGTGGAGCGCTGCGACGGCTACGCCGGCGAAGCCAAAACCCGCTGCGTCGCCGACACCAAGGCACGCTTCGGCATGAAATAAGGGCTGAAACAGTCACCCAGCTGATGCATCACATCAACCTTTACGGGAGATCATCATGCTTCATTACGCAGCCATATTTTTCATCATCGCACTGATTGCCGCGGTTTTCGGCTTTGGCGGCATTGCCGCCGGCGCCGTCGAAATCGCGAAAATCCTGTTTTTCATATTCCTCGCGATCACGATCATCACGCTGGTCATCGGCGCGATCAAACGCTAGGAAAACAACGGGGGAAAGCTGCGGCACGGCTTTCCCCTGCACTGCCATCAACCTGAAAACAAGGAGACCTTATGAAAACCCGAACCCATGAACCGATGCGCAAAACCCTGATGCTCGCCCTAGCCGGCACCCTGGTGCTGGGCCTCGCGGCTTGCGACCGGGAGATGTCCGCCGACAAGGTTGGCCAGGACATTGACCGTGCAGTCGACAAGACCGGCCAGCAGATTGCCCAGGCCGCCGATACCGCAGGTCAGAAAGTGGCGGACGCCAAATCCGCGGTTTCAGACACGGCCGCCAAGGCCGGCACTACGGTAGCCGACGCCGCGATCACCGCCAAGGTGAAATCGGCGCTGCTCGCCGAATCCGGCCTGAAATCAACCGGCATCGATGTCGTCACCGAAAAAGGCGTGGTCAGCCTCTACGGCACCACGGCATCGGACGCCAACCGCGAACGTGCCACACAGCTGGCTGCCGCGGTCGAAGGCGTGAAGGCGGTTGAGAACAACCTGGCGATCGTCCAGGGTTCCTGAGCGCGCAGGCCGCAAAAAAACCGGGTTGAACGGTTGTTCAGCCCGGTTTGTCCCTAACTTTCCCGTTCCAGCCGTCAGGCGCGCGGATCAAACATCTGCGCCTCGATGTCCGCCAGCACATCGGTCGGCATCTTCCGGCCCGCGTACTTGCCGGCATGGGCTGCGCCGGCCGTGGCCGCCGCAATCTGCGCCGAGACTTCGCGGATGCGCGGCAGCGCCGGGTAGAGGCTGCCCTGGGCCAGATCCGATTCGGTCACGAGGTGCGCCAGCGTGTGCGCCGCCTTCATGAACATGTCGTCCGTGATCACCTTCGCCTTGCTCGCGATCGCACCGAGGCCGACGCCCGGGAAAATATAGGAGTTGTTGCCCTGCCGCGGCACGAAGGTCTGGCCGTCGAGGGTGACCGGATCAAAGGGACTGCCGCAGGCAAACAGCGCGCGGCCGCCGGTCCAGCGATAGGCCTGCTCCGCGGTGCATTCCGACTGCGAGGTCGGATTCGACAGCGCAAACACGATGGGCCGCTCGTTGAGCCGCGCCATTTCCTCCAGCACTTCCCTCGTGAAGGTGCCGCCCACCGCGGATACGCCGATGATTGCCGTGGGCTTCAGCACTTTGATCGCCGAAAGAAAATCGCCGACCTGTTCATGATCGTGGGCGTAGGTCAGCTTGTGATGCGCGAGTTTCTGCCGGCTTTTCACCACCAGCCCCTGGGAATCCACCAGCCAGCAGGTGCGCAGCGCTTCTTCGCGCGTCATGCCCTGCGCCATCATCGCCGACACCACGAGGTCGGCAATGCCGGTGGCCGCCTCGCCCGCGCCGAGGAACAGCACTTTCTGGTCGGTGAGTTTGCTGCCGGTCACGCGCAGCGCGGAGAACAGCCCCGCCAGCGCCACCGCCGCGGTGCCCTGGATGTCGTCATTAAAGCTGCACACGCGGTCGCGGTACTTTTCCAGCAGGCGGAAGGCATTGTGGTTGGCAAAATCCTCGAACTGGATCAGCACGCCGGGAAACACTTCCTGTGCCGCAGTGATGAATTCCTCGACGAATTCGTCATAGGCGGCGCCGGTGACGCGGCGCTGGCGCAGGCCGACATAAAACACGTCATCGCGCAGCGCATCGTTGTTGCAGCCGACATCCAGCGTGACCGGCAGGCACAGCTCCGGGTGGATGCCGGCGCAGGCCGTGTACAGCGACAGCTTGCCGACAGGGATGCCCATGCCGTTGGCGCCCAGATCGCCGAGCCCGAGGATGCGTTCACCATCGGTGACCACGATGATGGCCGCCGGATACGGCCAGTTGCGCAGAATCTCCGCGATGCGGCCGCGGTCGTTGATGCCGATGAACATGCCGCGCGGACGCTGGAAAATGCGGCCGAATTCCTGGCAGGCCTGGCCCACCACCGGGGTGTAGACCAGCGGCTGCATCTCGTCGATGTGCTCGCTGAGGATGCGGAAAAAAAGGCTTTCATTGCGGTCATGCAGCGCGTTCAGCGCGACAAACTTGTCCAGCGGATCAGTCAGCCGGCGAAACCCCGTCAGGAAGCGCGTCGCCTGCTCGTCCTGGCTGTGCACATGCGGCGGCAGCAGGCCGCGCAGGCCCAGTGCCTCGCGCTGCTCTTCCGTGAAACCCGTGCCCCGGTTGAGTATCGGGTCACGCAATACATCCAGGCCGCGACGTTTTTTGTCCGCGACTTTGCCCCCTGTAGTGCCGGCCTTGCTCATGAATGGTTCCTCTTGATTGTTGCGACGCGCGCCGTTGCGGTGCGCGGTTTGCACGGCAGTGATTTTACGTGTCTGTACCGATGCAGGCCAGCAATTAGCGCAGGAGCATGCCGCCGGTGCGCAACAATGTCGACCTATTCAGGAAATATTCGTTGCGGCGCAGCAACCCGAATGATCACCGACCGTAGCGCGCGATGAACGAGGCGTTACCCAAACTGTTCTGCTTCAAGTAAGACTCAACCATCGCAGCACTTGCACTGGCTTTCAGCGGCGCCCGATCCACTTTCAACGCATAGACGGTGAATACATAACGATGCGGCTGATCGCCCTCCGGTGGGCAGGGTCCGCCATAGCCCGGTGTTTCGAAATCAGTCACGCTCTGTACGCTGCCCTTGGGCGCCGCCCCGCCCTTCGCCTTGCCGGCATCGGCAGGCAGTTTATTTACTGCAGCGGGAATATTGAAAATCAGCCAGTGCCACCAGCCGCTGCCCGGCGCGTCCGGATCAAACACCGTGACTGCAAAACTCCGGGTGCCTGCCGGCGCGTTCTCCCACCGCAGCTCGGGTGAGATATTGGCACCTGTGCAACCGAATCCGTTAAAGACCTGCTCGCGCCCGATCGTGGCGCCATCCTTGATCATCGGGCTGGAAATACGGAACTCCGCGGCCAGCCCCGAAGCGGCAATCGTCATCAATAAAACAATCAGGACGCGCGCCATGGTCTGCTCCTTGCCCCGGGAAAAAGGATTGTCCAACAGAGTCGGATCGGGGCAGGGATTCCTTACACGCAATAGCCGCGGTTACAACGCGACCGCCGCCCTAGGATGACGATCTCGCGCGCCGCTCTGCAGCGCCGGCACATCACCCGC
>CAZSIR010000050.1:10317-17249 GCA_964606765.1 uncultured Bordetella sp.
CGATCTCGCGCGCCGCTCTGCAGCGCCGGCACATCACCCGCACACTGGATGCGGTGCATCACGCGCCGGTAGCCGCCGTCAAACGGATCACGGTGGTGCATCACGCAGCGGTTGTCCCAGATCAGGATGTCGCCGACCTGCCATTCGTGGTGCCAGGTGAAGCGGTCCTGGGTTGCATGCGCCCACAACGCGTTGAGCAGTTCTTCGGACTCGGCGACGGACAGGCCGTTGATGTAGGCATTGGGCCTGCGGCCGAGGTACAGCGCGTTGCAGCCGGTTTCGGCATGAGTGCGGATGATCGGATGGCTGGGGCCCGGCGCCTCGCGCACATCGTTGACCGGCTTGAAACCTTCGCGCAGGTCGCCGGCGCTGTTGTAGGTCATGTCGTGCTTCAGCGTCTTGCCTTCGATGCGTTTGCGCAGCGCGGGGTCCAGCGTCTGCAGCGCGAGATACATGTTGGCGAAACCGGTGTTGCCACCTTTGGGCGGGATCTCCAGCGAGTACAGCGCGCTGTACGACAGGGGCCGGTCGCGGTAGGAATTGTCGGAATGCCACACCACTTCGGCATCGCGCAGCACACCGATCGCTTCACCGTTCTCGGTGACATTGGACACGACGACGATTTCCGGATGCGTGCGCGCTTTTTCCTTGCCGGTTTTTGCCAGCGGCGCGAAATCGAGCTCACCCAGGCGCCGGCCGAAGGCCAGCAGGTCCGGATCACTCAGCTGCTGGCCGCGGATGCGGATCACCAGGTTGTCGAGCAGGGCCTGGTAGACCTGCTGAAACGAAGCCTCATCCAGCCGGCGCACGTCGCCGCAGGACACTTCGGCACCCAAGGCAGGTGCCAGCGGTTTTACCGTAACGGTGGTCATGACAGTCGGGAATGCTTCATAAGTATATGATTATATTAACTATTTTAAACAACCCTCAATCCAAGCCCGACTAATCCAGCCGGATGCCCGCCGCCTTCGCAATGCGTCCGTAGCGGGTGTATTCATCCTTCAACTGGGCGCCATATTCCTGCGGCGTGCTGCCCACGGCTTCGAGCCCGCGTCCGGCCAGCGCCGATTTGCCTTCAGCCGACTGCAGCACTTTCACCATTTCACGATTCAGCTGCGCAATCACCGCTGCCGGTGTTTTCGCCGGGGCGAGCACGCCAAACACCGTCGCCGAATCGTAGCCCGGCACGCCCTCCTCCGCGACCGTCGGAAACTCCGGCGCCAGCGCCGAACGCTGTTTCGTGCCCACCGCCAGCATGCGCAGTTTGCCCGAGCGCACATGCGGCAGGATGGTCGGCAGGTTTTCGAACATCAGGTTCAGCCGCCCGCCGAGCAGATCGATCACCGCCGGACCCGCGCCCTTGAACGGCACATGCACCAGCTTGACGCCGGTCAGCGCCATGAACTGCTCCGTGGAAAAATGCCCGACCGAACCGTTGCCCGCCGAACCGTAATTCAGCTCGCCCGGTTTGGCCTTGGCCAGTGCAATCAGCTCCTTCACCGTCTTGGCCGGCGAGCCCGGATGCACCACCAGCGTGAAGGGGCTCACCGTCGCCAGCGTGATCGGCGCAAAGTCGCGCAGCGCGTCATACGGCGTCTTGTCGCGGATGTTCGGATTGATGGTCAGCGGGCCGGCGCTGCCGAGCACGATGGTGTATCCGTCGGCCGGTGCGCGCGCGGCAATTTCCGCCCCCACCACGCCGCCGGCGCCCGCGCGGTTGTCCACCACCACGGTCTGCCCCAGCGGCGCCGCCAGCTGCTGCGCCAGAAAACGCGCCAGCAGATCGGTGCTGCCGCCCGGTGCGAAGGGCACCACGAAACGGATCGGCCGTGATGGATAGCTATCCGCGGCCTGCGCCACGCCACTGAACACAGCCGCGCCCAGGGCGGCCGCAGCCACGGCAAAGAGTACCGGCCTGCGCATGATGGATGGTTTCATTTTTTGCTCCTCGCTTTGGCTTTTGTTCTGGTTTTTCCGCCCTTGTTCGCAGGGCTTTTGACGGTCGGATAAACATCGCCGTAGTACTTGCGGATTTCGTCGATCTGGTCGGGCCCCGGCGGCGCGTAGTAGAGGCGCTTGCTGAGGAACTTGCCGCCCATGATGCGGTTCATCTTCACCGCCGCCTCGCCCATTTTCACCAGCGACACAATGCCGTTGAGGATGGGCGTGTTTTTCGCCGCCTCGTGTACGCCGAACTCGGCGAGCAATGCCATCACCACGCCGCCCGCGGCAATGATCACCTCGGCGCCCTGCTCCACATTGGCGTTGGCCGCCTTCATGAACTGGTCGAAGATGCGCTTGCGTGCCGCAGCGTTGGTGAAACCCGCGTCGAGGTCGTTGATGCGGTCGATGGTCATGCGGTTCACGGCCGCCAGCCGCCGCTCCAGCTTGTAGCGGTGCACATTGTCGATGATGCGCGGCGTGAATTTCTCGTTGATGGTCACCAGCGAGAAGTTCTGGCCCATCATGCAGGCGGTATGCAGCGCGGTCTCGCACAGCCCGAGTACCGGCATGTGGGTGAGTTCACGGCAGGAATGGATGCCGGGGTCGCCGATGTTGCCGATCAGGAAGGCGTCAAAACCGCGTTTGGTCGCGATCTGCACGTTTTCCATGACCTCGCCCGATTCTAGATAGTCGAGGTAGTGAAACTGGTCAGCAAGGCCGCCGCGCTTGGTGATGCCGTGGACTTCGATTTCGGTACCCGGATCCTTGACCCGGTCGAGGATGCGCCGCAGCGCGACGTTGTAATGGCCCCAGGCCTTCTGCCGGGACATGCTTTGATACCAGAGTTTCACCCGAACCCTCCTCGTTCCTGTTGCCCTCCGCTCCGGTTCAGCGCAGCGGGCGCTGCGCAGCCGTTTTTTTAGCGGAGGTTGACCTTGTTGATGATCTTGCCGACCTTTTCCACCGAACACTCGCAGACATCGCCATGCTGCAGAAACACCGGCGGCGTGCGCGAAAAGCCGACGCCAAAGGGCGTGCCGGTCGGAATCAGGTCGCCCGGCATCAGCGTCGTGCCCTGGGATGCGTAGGCAATGATCTGGTTGATGTTGAACACCAGCTTGCTGGTGTTTGATTTCTGCATTTCCCTGCCGTTCAGCACCGTGCGAACTTCCAGTTCGTGCGGATTTGGGATCTCGTCGCGGGTGACGATATACGGCCCCCAGGGACAGAAGGTATCCAGCGACTTGCCGCGGTCCCACTGCTTGGCATTGGCAAACTGCAGGTCGCGCGCCGACACGTCATTGACCACCGTGTAGCCGCAGACATAATCCAGCGCATTTTCTTCACTGATGTTGCGTCCGCGGCGGCCGATCACCACGCCGAGCTCGACCTCGTAGTCGACTTCCCGTGTCACGCCCTCCGGCCAGATCAACTCGTCGTACGGTCCGGTAATGGAGTTGCCCCACTTGGTGAACAGCACCGGTTCCTTGGGCACCGGCAGCTTGGCTTCTTCACAATGGTCGATGTAGTTGAGCCCGACCGCGATGATTTTCGACGGGTTGAACAGCGGCGCCATGACCTGTACTTCGTCGAGCGCAAAATCGCGCCGCGACCCGCTGTCGATGGCCGAACGCACACGCTCCAGCATCGCATCGCCGCCGCGCACGATGCGCATCAGGTCGCCGGTCTCGTCCACCGGCAGCCCCGCGGCCGCGAGATCCACCACGCGGCTGCCGTCCAGCACACCGGGACGCACCACATTGCCTTCATTAAAAGTCAATAATTTCAATTGCTTATCTCACATTACACAAAAAAGGCCGGCGCACTCAGCGCTTGCCCGCCTGGTCCGGAAACTGCATCGCCGACAAGGTGCCACTGGCCACATCGTCCGGCACTTCCTCGTTGGGGAAATTCAACTCGACCTTGTTGCCCACCGGATCGCGCATGAACATCTGGAAACCGGCGTTGGGCACGTTCTGTTCGTCGAATTGGATTCCCGCCTTTTTCAGGCGCTCGCGAAACTGCTGCACGCCCGTCACGGCATAGGCCGTGTGGTCGTAACCGCTGCGTGCTTCGTCGATGCCGGGCCAGTCAGGCTTGAAGCGCGACACGACATGGATCAGCGGATGGTTGCCGCAATAGAGCCACAACCCCTTGTTGGGAAAATCCGGACGCGGCCCGACCTTCAGCCCGAGTCCCTCGCAGTAGAATTTTTCGATGGCCGGCAGATCGCTCTCGCGACAGCCGATATTCGTGTGATGGATACCGCTGATTTGCATCATCATGTCCTCCCGGGAGCGTCATCATATAGCATAGCCCCCTGCGATTTGACCCCGGACTCCACACCATGAAACCCGTCTTATGAGCCCCACCGTGATCCGCCTCGGCGGCTACCAGAAACCCGCATCCATCCACACCCGGGCCTGCCTGCGCTTCGGCGAACGCCTGCGCGAACAGCTCGGCGACAAGGTGGATTTCCAGTTCGTGCCCGACGTGCTGGCGCTGGGCCACAAGTCTGGCGAGCTGCCGCAGATGGTCGAACGCGGCGAACTGTCGATGTGCTACATCTCCTCGCTGCGCTTTACGCAATGGGTGCCGCAGCTGGGGATTTTCGACCTGCCCTTCCTGTTCCACGACCGCAGTGCCGCCTACCGCGCACTGGACGGTGCGCTGGGCAGCCGCCTGAGGGAACAGCTGCTGGAGAAATCACCGTACCGGCTGCTGGCGTACTGGGACAACGGCTTCCGCCATTTCAGCAACAAAATCCGTCCGATCCGCACACCCGCCGACTGCAAAGGCATCCGCATCCGCATCCAGATGAGCGAGGTGCAGGCCGAATCGCTGCGCCTGCTCGGCATGGAACCGATCCTCGAAGACATCAAGATTTTTGTCGAACAGATCGGCGGCGACCGCTTCGACGCCCAGGACAACCCGCTGACCAATATCGTCAACTTCAACGTGCACAAGCATCACCGTTACATCACGATGTCCGGCCATGTCTTCGGCGTGGCCTGCCTGATGTGCAATCAGGCGCAGTTCAACAGCTGGCCGAAGGACGTGCAGCAGGCAGTGATCGAGGCCGCCAACGCAGCCACGGCCTACCAGCGCCAGCTCGCGGCGGCGGAAGACGATGAAATGCTGAAACGGCTGGATCCGGCGGAGAACGAGGTAGTGAAGCTCACGGCTTCAGAGCATCAGGCCTTTGTTGAGGCGGTGAAGCCGGTGACGGACAAATACCGGAAGGCGCTTGGGGAGGAGTGGTTTGGGTTGCTAGGAACTTAACGATTACGCCGAATTGTCGCGATGAGAAACCTCCACTCTCCGAAGCTGGCCAGACTCATGAACAATCTTGTAGAGTCGACAGCTACTATATCCCGAGCGTAGGAGCTGAACTACCGATCGGAGCGTATCTTGTGATGCTGCGCTACCAACCGTCACTGACTCAAGCTCATCTGGATAGAATTTGTAGTCACCATATAGGGCATCTCCTTCATTGTCGCGCCAACAGATTGCACGCCACTCCTGTTGATATGACCAATGATGTTTCTTCGTAAAACACATAGCGTTTATCGTGGCGCTTCTAAGCTCTTGTGTTCCGGCGTACAGCAAAAAATCGAGCCCTGATCCTATCGTAGGTGGGGGCTCTGAATAAACTACGGATCGCGCGGCCAACAAAGGCGTATCCAGTTCCGGGATGTGACGAAAGCCGAGGACGCAGCCTTTAAACTGGTCGGCATAACTGATCCAAAGCTTTTCATTGTCAAAAGTTGGCGCCACACATAGAACACGGGCTGTCGATATAAATCGTTCGTTAAAAAATGCACTCAGCGCTGCCTCCATTTTTTCATCAGACCCGGCAGTTTCGCCAAGTTGAGCAGCCAAGTCCGCCGAGTCCATCCCACTCTCCACTAGCAAGCGCGTCATTGCAAGAAGCAGTCGGGACGACGGCGTGAGATCTGCTTCGCGTATGGGATATTTCCCTTGCGCAGCCTTTACAAGTATTTCCGAAAATAATTTTGAAGCCTCCGATATCGTCGGCTCAAAGCGAGGCAATCGCTTGAATTCTGCTGGATCGTCAAAGATCAGCGGGCTTGACCACCGTAACCGGGAGTGCTTTAACACCAGCAGCACCGTGCTAGCCGGAGCGTATTTATAGAACGTTTGTGGATGCGGCACCGTACAAAACCACACGGGAAATTTTGATCAGCACATCTTTTACCAAGAATAATTGGGGACAGGCCACAATTTAAACGCAAAACCGAATAGTTGCGATCTGTCCCTATTTGCCCTCGCAATCCACCTAATGCCCGAAGGCTCGCCGAATAGCATCTTCATTAGGTAGAGCGCTGACATTCCAGCGGACAAGCACCACACCGGCCGCCGACAACGCCTTCTCCTTTTTGGCATCCGCCTCGATGCGACGCGTTCTCTGGTGGGTTTTGTCGTCCAGTTCAACCGCGGCGACCACGGTTGAGTCCTTGAGGCACACCAGAAAATCCAAGCTCATGCGGTTGATCCGGTTGTGCCACTGGTAATAATTGAAACCCTTTTTCACGCCCAGGACTTGGGACAGCTGAACCTGGGCCAGCACGATGCACTCGGGCAATGCCGCGACCAGCCGATGGTAGAGCACCTGCTCGGGTTGCGAGAGCGGTTTCTTTGCGTAGAACGGCCACGGCGTATCGTCGCCTCGGGAGGCGAGGCGCTTCAGCAGAAAAAACGCAACTACGACAACAGCCAAAACGGCGACCGAGACAGCGAGCCGATCCACTGAACACCTCCCTAGTTGTTGTTTTATTGATATTTTCTAGTATTTTCGGCCTATCGTACCCGCTTCCCCCCTGCCTTCCCGTACCAATTCAATATCTGCTCCCCGTTCCAGAATGCCACGCCCTTCTGCTTGCGCAGGAAGCGGAACACGCGCTCGACAGTATTGATCCGGTGCGGCACGCCGGAGATGTACGGATGCAGCGCGATGGCCATGATCT
>CAZSIR010000051.1:0-17186 GCA_964606765.1 uncultured Bordetella sp.
ACAAGGTCACCGGCTGCGACGCCAATGTCTATCCGCCGATGAGCACGCAGCTCGAGGCCCAGGGCATCCGGCTGATCAACGGTTACGAAGCGGAGCAGGCCGATCTCAATCCCGATGTGTTCGTGATCGGCAACGTGGTCAGCCGCGGCAATCCGCTGATGGAGGCGATCCTGAACCGCGGCCTGCCTTTTGTTTCCGGGCCGCAGTGGCTGCGCGACCATGTGTTGCAGGGACGCTGGGTGCTGGCCGTCGCCGGCACCCACGGCAAGACCACGACCAGCGCGATGCTGGCGTGGATACTCGAACACGCCGGGCTCAACCCCGGGTTCCTCATCGGCGGCGTGCCGCAGAATTTCGGCGTATCGGCGCGCCTCACCGAAACGCCGTTTTTCGTGATCGAGGCCGACGAGTACGACACCGCATTTTTCGACAAGCGTTCGAAATTCGTGCATTACGCGCCGCGTACCGTGGTGCTCAACAACCTGGAATACGACCACGCCGACATATTTCCGGATCTGGCCGCGATCGAGACCCAGTTCCACCACCTGCTGCGTACCATTCCCGGCAACGGGCTGATCGTCGCCCGCGGCGGAGATGCCGCGCTCGACCGGGTGCTGAAGCGCGGCGCATGGACGCCCGTCGAGCGTTTCGGCGGCGAGGGCGCGTGGCAGGCGGGACAGCCCGATGCCGGCGGCGCATTCGAAGTGACGCATGAACGCGCCTCGCGCGGCCGCGTGATGTGGGATTTGCTCGGCGAGCACAACCGCATGAATGCGCTGGCGGCCATTGCAGCGGCGCGCCATGCCGGCGTGCCGGCGGCCGGCGCGGTCGATGCGCTGGGACAGTTCAGGAATGTAAAGCGGCGCATGGAGCTGCGTGGCACGGTGCGCGAGGTCACGGTGTATGACGATTTCGCCCATCACCCGACGGCAATCGCCACCACGCTGGCCGGATTGCGGCGCAAGGCGGGCAGTGCACGCATCCTAGCCGTGATCGAGCCGCGCTCCAACACCATGAAGCTGGGCGTGATGAAACAGGCTTTGCCCGGCAGTCTGGCCGATGCCGATCGGGTGTTTTGCTACAGCGGGGGCCTCGGCTGGGATGCCGCGGAAGCGCTGGCGCCGCTCGGCGACAAGGCCGTGGTGCGCAGCGATCTGGAGCAGATGGTGGCGGATATTGCCGCCGCCGCACGTGCCGGCGACCAGATTCTCGTCATGAGCAACGGCGGATTCGGCGGCATCCACGACAAGCTGCTGCAGCGGCTGGCTGCCTGACAGGGGGGCGCATGGCGGTGAGCATTCCCGATGATGCCCTTGGCGCTTTCTGCCGGCATACCCACGTCACACTCAAGGGTTCCGGCACCGGGCCGCTCGCCGGCCTGACTTTCGGCGTCAAGGACATCTACGACATTGCCGGACACAAAACCGGTTTCGGCAGCCCGGACTGGCTTGAGACGCATCCTCCAGCAAAAAAGACCGCGCCTGTGGTCAGCGCATTGCTCGCGGCCGGGGCCGACATGGTCGGCAAAACGCAGACCGATGAACTCACCTACAGCCTGAACGGCGAAAACGCGCACTACGGCACGCCGGTCAACGTCAATGCGCGTGGACGCATACCGGGCGGTTCATCCAGCGGTTCGGCCGCCGCCGTCGCCGGCGGACTTGTCGATTTTGCGCTGGGCAGCGATACCGGCGGTTCGGTGCGCGCGCCGGCGAGTTTTTGCGGCATTTACGGCATCCGCCCGACCCACGGACGCATCACGCTGGAGGGCGCCTGTCCGCTGGCGAATAGTTTTGACACGGCCGGCTGGTTCGCCCGTGACGCCGAACTGCTGGAACGGGTGGGGCTGGCGCTGCTGGGTGAAGGCAGCGACGGGGCCTGTGCGCAGGTATTGCTGGCGGAAGATGCATTGCAGCTGGCCGTGCCCGGCGTCGCGGCGGCACTGAAACCGGCGTTCAACCGGATCAGCGAGGTGTTCGGGATGCTGCACCCGGTGCGGGTCAGCATGGAAGGATTGCCGCAGTGGTTCCAGGCATTTCGCGTGCTGCAGGGCGCGGAAGTGCATGCGCAACTCGGCGCCTGGGTGGCGCAAACCAGCCCCGATCTTGGTCCGGGCGTGCGTGAACGCGTGCAATGGGCGGCGACGATCAGCGCGGAAGACTTGGCCCCGGCGCAGCGCCTGCGTGATGCGGTGCGCAGGCGCATGGATGAACTGCTGACCGGAGACACCGTGCTGGTGCTGCCGACGCTGCCGGACATCGCCCCCCTGCTGAATACGCCGGCTGCGGAGCTCGATGATTTCCGCACGCGGGCGATGAGCCTGCTGTGCATCGCCGGACTTGCCGGACTCCCACAGGTCAGCCTGCCGCTGGCCAGCTTCAATGGTTGCCCGCTGGGTGTTTCATTGATCGCGGCGCGCGGCAATGATGCGCTGCTGCTGGCGCTGGCACGGCGCATTGCCGGCTGAACCGCGGTGCTGATTTACGTCCACGGTTTCAACAGTTCGGCGCTGTCGTACAAGGCGGGGCTGCTGCGTGAACACATGCAGAAGCTGGGCATGGCGGAGCAGTACGCCTGCCCGGAACTGTCGCACCGGCCGGCACTGGCGATGGCGCAGCTGCGGGACCTGGTTGCGCCGCATGAAGCACGCGGCGTGACGCTGGTCGGTTCTTCGCTGGGTGGTTTTTACGCGACTTATCTGGTCGAAAATCTGGGTTGCCGCGCCGTGCTGGTCAATCCCGCGGTGCGTCCGTATGAACTGCTCGCGCCTTGTGTCGGGCTGCAGAAAAACCTCTATACCGGGGATGAGTACGAATTCACCGCAGCGCATGTCGAAGCGCTGCGCGCACTGGAAGTGCAGCGCATTGCTGCGGAACGCTACCTGCTGATCACGGCCACCGGCGATGAAGTCCTGGATTACCGCGCCGGCGTCGAGCGTTATGCCGGCTGCGAACAGGTCATCGTTGAAGGCGGCGATCACGGCTTTCGCGGGTTTGCAGAGTACCTCGACCCGGTGATCGCATTCTGGCAACGCGGACGCGTATAATTCGCGGCCCTGTTCCGTTTCTTTGCCTGGTCTTGTTTACGCTCGGGGCATACCACCCTCCCTCACCCCCGACCCCTCTCCCCGAGGGAGAGGGGAGATACTGGCGGCCATCGGTCTGATGACCGATGGCCGATAAATCTGCATGAACGTTTTTTACGAAGAAGACGGTGAATTCAAGGTCGGCGCCGTGCTCGCCGACAATGACAGCTCGCTGCAGGTCGAAGCGCCCCACGGCAAACGTTCGAAGGTGAAGTCTTCCGCCGTGCTGCTGCGTTTTGAAATCCCCGCGCACACGGCATTCATGGCCGAAGCGCAGGGCCAGGCCGACGCCATCGACATTGATTTTCTCTGGCAATGCTGCGGCCCTGAGGAATTCGCCTATGACGTGCTGGCGCGCGAATACTTTGGCCGCGCCCCGAATGCCTTCGAATCCGCCGGTGTGCTGATGCGCCTGCATGGCGCGCCGATGTACTTCTACAAAAAAGGCCGCGGTCGCTACAAGGCGGCGCCGGAAGAAGCCTTGAAGGCGGCGCTGGCCAGCGTCGAACGCAAAAAACTGCAGGCGCAGGCCAAGTCGGCTTACATGGGGGAACTGGCGGAGGGGCGCTTGCCGGAGGCCTTCCGGCCGATGCTGGAAGCCCTGTTGTACAAGCCCGACAAGAACAGCATCGAATGGAAGGCGCTGGAAGAGGCCGCGACCGTAGCCAAGGTCACGCCCTTGCGCCTGCTCGAACGCTGCGGCGCGCTGACCGATACCCACGCCTATCACCTGAACCGTTTCCTGTTTGAACATTTTCCGCGCGGCGCCGGGTTCCCTGATGTGCCCGCGACCACAGCGCCTGTCGGCCTGCCGCTGGCGGAAGCGGAGGCCTACAGCATCGACGACGCGGCCACCACCGAAATCGACGATGCTTTTTCGCTGCAGGCCCTGCCCGGCGGCACGAAGCGACTGGGCATCCATATTGCCGCGCCGGCACTGGGCATCACGCCGGATTCGCCGCTCGATGCCATTGCGCGGGAACGCCTGTCCACGGTGTATTTCCCCGGCGGCAAGATCACCATGCTGCCGGATGCCGCGGTTGAAACCTACACGCTGGCGGCAGGGCGGGAATGTCCGGCGCTGTCGATTTATTTTGATGTGGCTGAAGATTTTTCGATCACCGGCCACGAAACCCGGCTGGAACGGGTGATGATTGCCGACAATCTGCGCCATGACACGCTGGAGCCGGTATTCAATGCGGCAACGCTGGCAACCGGTGCGGTGGCACATCCGCAAGGCGAAGCACTGGCCTGGCTGTGGCAGTTCTCGGGCAGCCGCCTGCATGTGCGCAAAGGCGACCTGCCGCCGATGGAGGATAGACCCGAGTTCGTGTTTCAGGTGAATGACGGCAGGGTGTGCATTTCGCGCCGGCAGCGCGGCACACCCATCGATCAGGTGGTGGCGGAACTGATGATCCTGGCCAACAGCACCTGGGCGGGGGAACTGCATGCGGCCGGGCAGCCGGCGCTCTATCGTGTGCAAAGCGGCGGCAAGGTGCGCAGCAGCACGGCGGGCGGGCCGCATGACGGGCTCGGTGTGGCGCAGTACATGTGGGCCAGCTCCCCGTTGCGGCGTTACGCCGATCTGGTCAACCAGCGGCAGTTGATCGCGCGCGCGCGCGGCGAGGCGCCGGTTTACAGCGCCAAGGACACGACGCTGCTGGCGGCGATGCGTGATTTCGAGGCGGCTTACGAGATCTACGGCGACTACCAGCGCAACATGGAGCGCTACTGGAGCCTGCGCTGGTTGCTGCAGGAAAAGACCGCGACCGTCACCGGTGTCGTGCTGCGGGAAAACCTGGTGCGGCTGGATGCAGTGCCGGTGACCCAGCGCGTACCGTCCCTGACCGAGGCGGTGGCCGCCGGGACCCGGGTCGAGCTTGCGGTGGGGGCCGTGGATTTGCTGGAACTCGGGGTGCACCTCGACTTCAAAACGGTGCTGGATGCGCCGCAAAGTCAGTAACTGCTGACATCAATGCCAATTCTGGAATCAGCTTTAAGCAAAACGCTTAATTAGCTGATTTTAATGTTTTTATTGCTATTTACGGGAGCTTGTCTAGAATAGCCGGCATGAGTGCCCAGCCCGTCAAAAAGGTCGTTCCTCTGCCGCGTCGCGCGAAACATCCGCGCCGCGGTTCCTGGGGTGGCGCCGTCGACCGGCTCGATGCGCGCGTGGCCGAGCTGGAACGGCGCATCGCCGATTTCGACCGGCGATATGCGCGGATGACCATCAGCACCCGCTTCGGCGCAGCCGGCGGAATTTCGCTGCTGGTGCATGCATTCGTGATTTTCGGTTTGACGTTCACGGTACCGGATCTGCGCGAACTGCAGAACAGGGCGCCGGCGCTGGATGTGGTGCTGGTCAACACCAAATCCCAGGCCAAGCCGGCCAAGGCGGACGCACTCGCGCAGCACAATCTCGATGGCGGCGGCAATACCGATGCCAAGCAGCGCGCCAAAAGCCCCCTGCCGGCGGTCTCCAATGACAGCCAGACCACGGAACTGCAGCTGGCGCAGAAAAAGGTGGCGGATCTGGAGCGTGAGGCGCGCAAGTTGCTGACCCAATCCGGAATCAGCCAGGTCGACAGCACGACAAACAAACCCGCGCCGCAGCCGGCGGCGGAAAAGGCCCCGGTGATGGATGGCGCGGAACTGGCACAACGCAGCCTGGCGATTGCCCGTCTCGAAGCCCAGATCAACAAGGACTGGAATGCCTACCAGGAGCGGCCACGGCGCAAGTTTGTCGGCGCCCGCACCCAGGAATACCGCTTTGCGCGCTATATCGAGGACTGGCGGCAGAAAATCGAGCGCATCGGTGAACTCAATTATCCCCAGGCCGCGCGGGACCAGCGGATTTACGGCAGCCTGACCGCCACGGTGTCGATCAAGGCCGACGGCAGCCTGGAGCGGGTGCAGATTGACCGTTCTTCCGGCAACAAGGTGCTTGACGAAGCCACCGTGCGCATCGTCAGGCTGGCGGCGCCCTATGCCGCGTTCCCGGCGGACATCGCACGCGACACCGATGTCCTGCACATCACCCGCACCTGGACGTTCACGCGGGCGGACCAGTTCGTCAGCCAGTAAGCCATGACCGACCGTTATGCAGTCATCGGCAATCCCGTAGAGCACAGCAAGTCACCGCAGATTCACGCTGAATTTGCGCGGCAGACCGGGCAGGACATTGCCTATGAACGATTGACGGCGCCGCTGGATGCGTTCAAAAAAACGGCGGAACAGTTTTTCGCGGCCGGGGGCAGCGGCCTGAACGTTACGGTGCCCTTCAAGCGCGAAGCCTGGGATATGGTCAATGTCCATGCCGGTGACTCGCTGGAGGCAGAAGCGGTGAACACCATCAAGGCCGAAGGCGGAAAACTCGTGGGCCACAATACTGACGGTGCCGGCCTGGTGGCGGATCTCAAGCGAAATCTCGGTGTGACCGTTTCCGGGCGGCGGGTATTGATCCTGGGAGCAGGCGGCGCGGCGCGCGGTGTCATGCTGCCGCTGCTGCGGGAAAAGCCGGCTGCCCTGGTGATCGTCAATCGCACGCCGGAACGGGCGCGGCAACTGGCAAAGCATTTTGTGGGCGGCGTAACCGCACTGTCAGCCGCGGCCTACGCGGATCTGCACGCTTCAGCATACGATGTCGTGATTAATGCGACTTCGGCTGGCCTCGACAACGCCATGCTGCCGTTGCCGGCGACAGTGTTCGCGCAGGGCGCGCTGGCCTACGACATGGTCTACGGCCGCGACACGCCGTTCCTGGCCTTTGCCCGCAACAACGGTGCGCGCGCCGTTGACGGCCTCGGCATGCTGGTGGAGCAGGCCGCGGAATCGTTTTACATCTGGCGCAATGTGCGGCCGCAGACGGCGCCGGTCATCGCAAAACTGCGGGGCTGAAAGCCGGGCGAGACCTGCGTAATATCGGCGTTGCAGCGCCCGATAAATCCAGAAAACACGCTTCTCCATGCTGAAATCCCTACTGCGCTGGACCTGGCGCTCCCTGTTGCTGGCCCTGATCGTGCTGGCAGCCGTGCAGTTCTGGTTCCTGGTGCACATCTGGTACTGGGCCAGTCACAACCCGGAATCCACGGCTTTCATGCGCGCACGGCTGGAAATTCTTCGGGAAGATGATCCGAAGGCGCGCTTGCGCCATCAATGGGTGCCTTATCAACGCATTTCCGGTCACCTCAAACGTGCGATGGTCGCCGCGGAAGACGCCAAATTCATGGACCATTACGGTTTCGACTGGGACGGCATCCAGAAAGCCTACGAAAAGAACCTGCGTGAAGGCGAAATTGTCGCCGGCGGTTCGACCATCACCCAGCAGCTGGCGAAAAACCTGTTTTTTTCCGGCGAGCGCGCCCTGTGGCGCAAGGCGCAGGAGGCGGTGGTTGCGGTCATGCTCGAAACCGTGCTCAGCAAGCGCCGCATCCTCGAGATCTACCTCAATGTCATTGAATGGGGTGACGGCGTCTTCGGCGCCGAAGCGGCGGCACGCTACCACTATGGCACCAGCGCAGCTGCGCTGGGCGCGGAACAGGCGGCACGGCTGGCAGCGGTGGTGCCCAGTCCGCGCCGTTACGGGCCGGGCAGCAATACCGATTACCTGCAGCGCCGCACGCAAACCATATTGGCGCGCATGAACGGTGCGCAGGTACCCTGAATTCCGGGGCAAAAAAACAGATTAATCAGCAACTTGTGCAGGGTGTCCGGTGCGGCATTGGGATATCGTCGTGGACACCGCTCAGCATGCGCAGGTTTATGTTGACCCTGACAGGGCGGCAGCATAATCTGCCGTTCGGCGCGCAGCCGCGCGCACAACGCGACGTCCGATCGCGGCATCCACAAGCTGGCCGAGGGGAACATCAGTAGCGCTGCGCATAACCGCGCTTGCGGCTGCGCTGCGTCCGGATCAACGCTGAGGAGACAACATGGCTCAACTGAACATCAATGGCCGTTCGCATCAGGTCGATGTCGAACCCGATACCCCCCTGCTGTGGGTCATCCGTGAACACATCGGACTGACCGGCACCAAATACGGTTGCGGCGTGGCGCAATGCGGCGCCTGCTCGGTGCATCTGAACGGCGACGTGGTGCGCACCTGCGTGCTGCCCGTCAGCGCAATCAAGCCCGGAGACAAAATTGTCACCATCGAGGGCGTGTCCAAGGACAGTTCACACCCGATCCAGAAAGCCTGGGTTGCGCTGGATGTGCCGCAATGCGGCTACTGCCAGTCGGGTCAGATCATGGCGGCCACCGCGTTGCTGGCGAAAAAACCGAAGCCGACGGACCAGGACATTGACGAGGCCATGACCAACATCTGCCGCTGCGGCACCTACCAGCGCATCCGTGCCGCCGTGCATATGGCTGCCGGCACCGGCAAGGGCGGCGGTTCGGTGATCCACATGGGCGCCGCGCCCACGGGCAATGAAGTGGCGATGGCGGAATCCGATCAATCCGAGATGAAAGCCTGAGGAGCGCGATCATGACCAGGAAAATTTCTCCGGACTCTCCGGAAATCACCAGCGAATCACGCCGCCGTTTTATCGTCGGTTCAGCAGCGGCGGGCGGCGGACTTGCGCTCGGCATCACGCTGCCGTTCAGCGCGGCCATGGCTGCCGAAGGCGCGGCGAATACCGAGGTCAATGCCTGGGTGGTCGTCAAACCGGACGACAGCTGCGTGATCCGCATTGCCCGTGCCGAGATGGGGCAGGGCACCCACACCGGGCTGGCACAGCTGGTGGCCGAAGAACTTGAATGCGACTGGAAAAAAGTCGCGATCGAACCCATTTCCCCCGGCGGCAATCTTGCGCGCAAACGCGTCTGGCGCGACATGTCCACCGGCGGCAGCCGCGGCATCCGCGGCTCGCAGGATTATGTGCGCCAGGGCGGCGCAGCGGCGCGCATCATGCTGCTGCAGGCGGCGGCGAACGAATGGAATGTGCCGGTCGGTGAACTGAGCGTGGCCGACGGCGTGATTACCCATGCCGCATCCGGCCGCAAGACTTCCTATGGCAAGGTCGCCGCAGCCGCAGCGAAGGTGCCCGCGCCGGATTTCAAGAGCATCAAACTGAAAAATCCGCGCGATTGGAAAGTGGCCGGCAAGCCGCTGAAGCGCCTTGATACCGCCAACAAGGTCAACGGCAGCCAGATCTATGCGATCGACGTCAAACTGCCCGGCATGCTGCACGCCGCAATCAAGGACGCGCCGGTGTTTGGCAGCAAGGTGGTCAGCTTTGACGAAAGCAAGATCAAGGGCCGCAAGGGTGTGCGCGGCGCGATGAAGGTGGGGGATACCGCGGTTGCGGTCGTCGCCGATACCTGGTGGCGCGCCAAATCGGCGCTCGAAGCCATGCCCATCGTCTGGGACGAGGCCGCCAATGGCAAGGAGTCCAGCGCCACCATCGCGGCAAGGCTGAAGGAAGGCCTGACCGCCAGCGACGCCTTTGCCGACACCAATGTCGGGGATGCGCTGGCTGCGATTGCCGGCGCGGCGAAAAAAGTCGAAGCGACCTACAGCGTGCCCTTCGTGTCCCATGCCTGCATGGAGCCGATGAACTGCACGGTGAAGATTTCCGCCGACAAGGCGGAAGTCTGGATGCCGAGCCAGAACGCGGAAGCCTCGCTGGCGGCATTGTCGGCGGCTTCAGGCGTGCCGCTGGCGCAGTGCGAGGCTTACAACCACGGCCTCGGCGGCGGCTTCGGCCGGCGTGGCGGCACCCAGGACTTCGTGCGCCAGGCTGCGGAAATCGGCAAGCAGTATCCGGGCACGCCGGTGAAGCTGATCTGGAGCCGCGAGGAAGACCAGGCGCATGATTTTTACCGTCCGATCGGGCAGTGCAAGCTGTCGGCCGGCGTGGATGCCAACGGCAACCTCGAAGGGCTGCATATCCGCGTCTCGGGCCAGTCGATCAATGCCTGGCTTGCGCCGCACAACATCAAGGACGGCAAGGACCGCCGCCAGCTGCAGGGCCTGTGGGCCGAACCGCATGATGCCCAGTACGGCTACACCATACCCAACCTGCGCATCGAATACGCGATGCGCAATACCCATGTGCCGGTGGGTCCGTGGCGTGGCGTGAACACCAACCAGAACGGCATATTCACCGAATGTTTCATGGATGAAGTGGCCAAAGCCGCAGGCAAGGATCCGCTGGAGTTCCGCCGCGCGCTGATGAAAAACCATCCCAAGCATCTCGGTGTGCTCAATGCCGCGGCGGAAAAAGGCGATTGGGGCAAACCCCTGCCGGCGGGCCGTTTCCGCGGCATTGCGCAGTTCATGGGGTACGCGAGTTACACCGCAGCCGTGGCCGAGGTGTCGGTCAGCCCCAAGGGCGAGGTCAAGGTGCATCGCATGGTGCTTGCCACCAACTGCGGCCATGCGGTGAACCCGGCAACCATCGCGGCGCAGATCGAGGGGTCCGTGGCGTACGGCTTTGACTCGCTGCAGTCCGAAATCACCATCAAGGACGGCAGGGTGGTCGAGCTGAACTTCCACAGCTATCCGATCGCGCGGCTGCGCCAGCTGCCGAAGGTGGAGTCCGTCATCGTGCCGACCTATGATTTCTGGGGCGGCGTCGGCGAGCCGACGATCTGCGTGACGGCGCCCGCCGTGCTGAATGCGATATTTGCGGCCACCGGCAAGCCGGTGCGTACGCTGCCGCTGAAGCATGAGGGGCTGACGCTCGTCTGATGCCGGGCAGTTCCGGCAGTTGTTCATGGCGGCGCAGGTGGCGAAACAACGCTGCCTGCGCCGTTGTTGTTGGAGCGGTCACTGTGCTTGCCGGCTGTGTATCCGCGCCACCGGACGCAGCGCTACCCGCGTTCGATGTCGTCGGTGATGCGATCCCTGCAGCTTTGGCGCAAACCCCCGGCGATGCATCCCGTGGTCGTGTGGTGATGGCCGGGCGCGACGCCAACTGCCTGCTCTGCCATGCTGTGCCGGAATCCGGCGAGCGTTTCATGGGCAATGTCGCACCGCCACTATCGGGTGTTGGTGCGCGCTTGAGTGCGGCGCAGTTGCGGCTGCGGGTGGTGGACCAGTCCCGCCTCAATCGTGATACGGTGATGCCGTCCTACTACCGGGTCAGCGGGCTTAACAATGTGGCCGAGGCCTATCGTGGCAAGCCGATACTGACGGCGCAGCAGGTGGAGGATGTTGTTGCCTATCTGCAGACCCTGCGCTGATGATGCACGAATTGACGCCTTACGAATGAGATGACCGCGCGCCGAAAATTTCTCGCCCTGGTTTCTGGGCTCTGGGCCCTGGGTCCGACACTGGCCCGCGCACAAGCCGATCCGCTGGCGCCGGTGATCCGTGACATCACGGGCGGCGCCGCGGTGACGGTGGGGCGGGTCAAAATTGACACACCACGTTTGGCCGACAACGGGCATTCGGTGTCGATGAAAATCAGCGTCGACAGTCCGATGACCGCAGGCGATCACGTGCGCAGCATCACGCTGCTGTCGCCGCGCAATCCGCGGCCGCTGATGGCGAAATTCATGCTCGGGCCGCGCAGCGGCAGGGCCGAGATTGCCACCCGCGTACGGCTCAATGGCACGCAGACCGTGCTGGCACTGGCACTGTTGTCGGACGGCAGCTACTGGTCGGGCAGCGCCGAGGTCGAAGTGACCGAGTCGGCCTGCCTGGATGCAGGTTGAAAGGAGACGGACATGGTTGCCCGGGTCGATCTGCCGAAAACAGCCGTGCGTGGCACTGTGATCAGCGTACGCATTGCGATCCAGCATCCGATGGAAACCGGCTTCCGTTTCGGCATTGATGGCCGTGCGATTCCGAAAAACGTCATCAACACCCTGACGGTGCGCTACAACGGCGGCGAGGTGTTTCGCGCAGAGATGGGGTCCGGCGTGTCCGCCAATCCGCTGCTGCAGTTTTATACCGTGGCCGAAGCCAGCGGCGAATTTGTCTTTGAATGGGTCGATGATGCAGGACAGCGCGGCGAAGAACGCGCCACGATCACGGTGCAGTGACCGGCATCCCTCAAAATGCGAAACAGGCCGCAGGAAGCTGCGGCCCGTTGTTGCCAGCTGCCCGGCTTACTTCTTCTTCAGGCAGTCCTTGTGGTCGGGCGTTTTTTTGCAATCAACTTTCTCCGGCGCCTGCTGCGGGGTGTCGGTGGCAGCATGAGCGATGCCGCTCAATGCGAGTACGGCAGCAGCCGTGGCGGGGATGGCGAACTTGCGGAACTGTTGTTGCATGGACATGAAGTGCTCCTTTTGTGAAATGACAAAGTGACAGACGTTGATGCCTGCAGCGGGTATGCAGCGCGATTCATGCCAGAACAAATAGTTGTTTAAAATCAATTATTTATGATATTTCATCGACTCCGCAGCTGTTGGGCATGGGCTACAGCCCAGCCGGCGGGAATCGCCAAGTGTTTGAAAATGCGGTGCTTTGTGCTGTCGCCGCAGCGCAACGCCGCGCTGTTTTTAATCGCATGCGCCGCCGCGCTGCCTGGCCATGCGCAGCAGGCCAGTCGTGCCAAATCCGGCATTGAATACGCCGGCGCCGATGTGCGCGCGCTGCAGGCCGATGATTTCGCCAACCCCGGCATGCTGTGGGTCACGCGCGGCGAAAAATTGTGGAAAAGCGCGGCGGGCCGTGACGGCAAATCCTGCGCCAGCTGTCATCAGGATGCGGCGACCGGCATGAAAGGCGTCGCTGCGCGTTATCCGCGGCTGGATGCGGCGAGCGGAAAAATCATCAATATCGAGGGACGCATCAACCAGTGCCGCGAACGCAAGCAGGCCGCCGATCCCCTGCGGTATGAGTCGGAGGAACTCCTGGCGCTGACGGCCTATGTGGCGCACCAGTCGCGCGGGATGCCGGTGACGCCGGTGAATGACGCGGCAGCCCGGGCGCATTTAGAGCGGGGCCGCGACATTTTTTTCCGGCGCCAGGGCCAGATGAATCTCGCCTGTGTGCATTGCCATCAGCAGAATGCCGGGCGCCGGCTGCTTGCTGAAACCATCAGCGAAGGCCATGGCAATGCCTATCCGGCTTATCGCCTGGAATGGCAGGGCCTGGGTTCGCTGCATCGGCGGCTGCGCGCCTGCTATTACGGCGTACGCGCGACGATGCCGGCATTCGGCTCGGAAGAGTTGCTGGACCTTGAGCTGTTTCTGGCGCACCGCGCTGCCGGACTGATGGTGGAAACGCCGGGTGTCCGGCGTTAGGCGGCATCAAATTTCAATCTGCGAGCCCAGCTCGATCACCCGGTTTGCCGGCAGGTGAAAATATTCGACCACGCTGCTGGCATTGCGCGCCATCGTTGAAAACACGCGTTCCCTCCAGTGCGCCATGCCGCCGCCCGCCACCGGGACCAGCGTCTCGCGACTGAGGAAAAACGAAGTCTCCATCATTTCAAACGCCAGACCCTGCGGCCGGCACAGCGCCAGCGCCTGCGGCACGTCGGTGCGGTTCTTGAAACCGAAGCGCACCTTGATGCGCCAGCAGCCGTTGCCGAGCGATTCCACCGCGACCCGTTCGCTGAAGGGCACCCAGGGTTCGTCCTCGACGACGGCGGTCAGCAGCACCACGCGCTCGTGCAGCACCTTGTTGTGCGACAGGTTGTGCAGCAGCGCATGCGGCACCGCGCCGGCATCGGCGACCATGAACACCGCCGTGCCCGGCACCCGGTGCGGCGGATACTTGAACAGGGATGCCAGGAACTCCTGCAGCGGGATGCCCGAGCTGTGCAGGCGTTCGGCGAGGATGCGCCGGCCGCGGCGCCAGGTCAGCATCAGCATGAACATCACAGCGCCCAGGGTCAGCGGGAACCAGCCGCCGCCACCGATCTTGAGCAGGCTCGAGGAAAAAAACGCGAGGTCGATCACGATGAAAAAACCCGTAGCGGCAAGGCTCAATGCCAGGTTGTAGCCCCAGCTTTTGCGGATCACGAAAAAGGTCAGGAAGGTCGTGACCAGCATGGTGCCGGTCACTGCAACGCCATAGGCCGAGGCGAGGCTGGAGGAATTGCCAAAACCGACTACGGCGGCGAGCACCACGGCCAGCAGTATCCAGTTCACCGCGGGCATGTAGATCTGGCCCGCCTCCCTGGCGGAGGTATGGATCACGCTCATGCGCGGCAGGTAGCCGAGCTGTATGGCTTGCCGCGTCAGCGAGTAGGCGCCGGAGATCGTCGCCTGCGAGGCGATGACCGTGGCTGCGGTGGCCAGCGCCACCATCGGATACAGCGCCCACTGCGGATACAGCAGGTAAAAGGGATTCTCGACCGCGCCGGGATTCACCATCAGCAGCGCGCCTTGGCCGAGGTAATTCAGCGCCAGTGCCGGAAACACCAGACTGAACCAGGCGATGCGGATGGCTTCCTTGCCGAAATGGCCCATGTCGGCATACAGCGCCTCGGCGCCGGTGAAGGCCAGCAGCACCGCGCCGAGCACGACGAAGGAGGCGAAACCGTGTTGCGTGACAAATGCCAGGCCATGCAGCGGATTGAGTGCCTCGAGAATCAGCGGTGCCTGCGCGATGCCGTGGATGCCGGCGGCGGCGAGGGCGATGAACCAGAGGATGACGATGGGGCCGAACAGCGCGCCGACGCGCGCGGTGCCGAAGCGCTGAAAGGAAAACAGCACAATCAGCACCCCGGCTGAAATCGGCAGTACGTAGGGTCTCAGCGCAGAGGTGCCGATTTCCAGACCTTCGACGGCGGAGAGCACCGAGATCGCGGGGGTCAGCACCGCGTCGCCGTAGAACAGCGCCGCGCCGGCGAGACCGGCAACAAGGATCGCCGCATGCTGGCGGGGATTGCTGCGGCAGGCGGAGGTGGCCAGCGCCAGCAGCGCCATGATGCCGCCTTCGCCCTTGTTGTTTGCGCGCATGATCAGCAGCACGTATTTCAGCGACACCACCAGCATCAGCGCCCACAGGATCGCCGAGATGCCGCCGAGGATGGTTTCTGTTTCGAGGGGGATGCCGTGGCCCGGGGAGAAGGTTTCCTTGACGGCGTAGAGCGGGCTGGTGCCGATGTCGCCGTAGACGATGCCAAGGGCGGCGAGGGTCAATGCGGCGCGGGATTGTTTCAGTCGCGGGTCGGTATCCATACCGGCCTCCTTTCTTGTTGTTAAAGGAGAGCGCGGATTCTCATGCTGCGATGCACAAATATCAAGTGTGCAAGTGCATGCTAACTTGCGGAAGGGGCAGTATCAAATAAAATATCCATAAAATCAGATAGTTAACTAATTCTGGTGCAGTGAAAAATACAACAAGGAGTCCGAAGGAAGCGTTGGGCTGGGCGCCTTCAGGCGGGCGCCGAGGACGCGGCCGAAGCCATGCGGGCAAAGTTTTCGTAGAGTTCCCAGTCGAGCGGGTGGGCTTCCAGCGTCTGCGGATGCCACATCCGTCGCGGCAGTTCGAAAATGTCGCCGCCGTAGACATGCAGGCCGATTGCGGGCGTGTCGCCCAGGCATTCCGCGACATGCGCGGTCTCGGCGCGCATATTGAGGATCGCGCCCTGCTTCAGCGTGACTTCGCTGGCGCGGCGCAGCCGGACTTCATCGGTGCGATAGAGCGTGTTTTTTTCCTCGCCGGACAGCAGCAGGATCGAGGCCCAGGTGCCGTGGTCATGCGGCGGTGTGCGCCGGCCATTGGGAAAACGCACCTTCAGCAGGGTCAGGTCGGGGGCGCGGTAAAACACCTGGCGCGCGTTGCCGCCGGTGCCCGAGACATAGCTGAGGGCCTGCTCGATTTCATCGACCCGGGTGCTGAGGCTTTCCAGCACTTCGCGCATCGCCGCCAGCGGGTCGGCGCTTTCGCGGGCCTGGGCGCAGCGGGTGACCAGTTCACGTACTTTCACTGCTGTCCTTTTTGCCGCAGCTTGATTAGCTGCTCAGCCATTCGGGTTTGCCAGAGATTGTAGCCCGTAAAGAGCGCAGCGAATTACGGGAGGTATGGGGCCCCGTATTTCACTTCCCCCCAAGGGGACTTCCTTCGGGACGCGTTTCATACGAGCTACGCTTGCTGTAAGCCTTGTTAAAACGCTTGCAGGAGAATCTCGGTGCGGAAGAGTCGAGTATGCACTGAACCAAAAGCAATAGCCTCGAGACGGCGAGAGGATTCCACCTCAGCAGCCAACAAATTGGCAAAGAAATCACCGAGATTTTTTTCTTCAATGCTCTGAACGCATGCGCAGAAATCGAGAGATTCATTGTGCGTAAATAAGCGGCCCGGAACCGTGGTTAAGGCGGAGGCAACTATTCCGTAGCGAAGATAAGGATATACCTGCTTGTGTTTTGTTGCTTTCGAGCTGTAGGTGAGAACGTCGTGGGTCGTAATGCGGGTTTTGAACTCCATAACCACACGAGGGATAGAAACTTCGGCACTTCGCCTCTCGAAAACGCAGAGATCTGTCTGGAACGCAGAGTTACCGCGAACTGGCCGTTTCACATCTACTGCAAGAGAAAGCCTGTTATCAACGGTGACTTGGTACAGAAGTGCCGCACCGCGCTGAACGAATAACGGGGACTGGAGGATTTTTTCCGCAGTTTTTTGTGCAATTTCAACAAATGCACTCTCAGTCGCCATTAGATTTGGATGCCAATTTAAAATTGGAGAAATAGTTTGATTCAGTAAGCCAATATCAAATTTTTTAAAAATCAATGGTATGCGACATATATCGAGAGGTTGTCTGTAGTGGCACCATCAACCCCTGATGTTCCAGCCTTGGAATTTAGCGACCGGCTTGTTGACGCTTAGCTCAGCGCAACCCCGTGTTGATTTTCTCCAGCGCAGCCGAACCCGGACACAATTCCTTGGTGCCGAGCTGGTTCAGCGGGGTGTCCACGGTCTTGATGTACTGGTGCAGGTCGGCGGCTTCGGAGGCGAGGTAGAGCAGGCCGGTGACGATTTCGCCGGCCGCTGCGCGTTCCTGCACGTAGTTCATCGCCTTGATGCGGTCGGTGGGATCGTAATCGGGCGCCAGTTTGCGCAGCTTCAGCATGGAGCCGTCGTGCTGGGCGATGCTGATGACTTCGCCCGGCGCATAGTCGGCAGTGATTTCGTCGCGACTTTCGATGAAGTCGAGGCGGTTCACCGCGGCGTTGTGCTGGCGCACGTAGTCGT
>CAZSIR010000052.1:0-3565 GCA_964606765.1 uncultured Bordetella sp.
GCGCCGCGGTCCACATCGATCTTGGTGACCAGAAAGGCCAGGCTCCCGCTCAGCAGCACCTGGGTCCCGTCGGCAATATCCGCCGTGGTGACAACCGGTGACTGCTCCTTCGCCAGTATCTTTTCGATGCGCTCCGTGGTGCCGGCAATCCGGTCGGCCGCGCTATAGCCGGCAATCGGGCCGCGCAGGATGATGATGGTGCGGTTGGCGACCTTGAGCGGCAGGCCTTCGCGGGCGGTTTGCGGGGCCGGCGCATCCAGCTCATCCGCCGCCCACGAAAACACCGGCAAAACAAATAGCAATGTCGCAAACAGGCCTTGGACCAAGCCATCCGACATTTTGCAATTAACCATCACAGTTGCCGATATCCCTGTTTTACAGTCCGTCACGATCATCAAATGTCAGGTGGCTTGCGTCCCGACCTCCAGGCACGTCACCGTCCAGCGCTGTCGCGCCTGCCGCACGACCATGCCTGTGATCAGGGTGCGCCTGCGCGAAAAACCAGCGAGAACTGCTTGTGTTTTATCCTGCTTATTGCTGCAAATATCCTCGTTTGGCAGGAATTTTACGCCAAGGCTTATGAAGCTGCACCGTGCCGCGCACCAATGGCGGGCTTTGCAAGCCGTTTCAGGACAGCGGGATAAAGCGGGCCTGAAAATACGAAATTCCCTGACCACAAATACCGGAATCCCGCATTAAACCGGTTTATAGTTTTCCACTCGTGGCGGCATTTCGCCGTCATCCCTAACGCTTCCGCTCAAGCCCATGATGAAATCAAACCCCAAACGCATGGCCGGTGGTCTGGCCATGGCCGCACTCGCCGCTGCATGCGCCTCATCCATGGCTGCCACCGCAGTCCAGGACCGCGCAGTACCGGAGGCAGGCGGCAAACCGCCCCGCATCGGCCTCGCCCTGTCAGGAGGCGGCGCCCGCGGCCTCGCCCACATCGGCGTACTCAAGGTGCTGGAAGAGATGCGCGTCCCGGTGCATTGCGTGACCGGCACCAGCATGGGTTCCATCGTCGGCGGCGCTTTTGCGTCGGGGGGTGAACCCCAAAAGCTGGAAGAAACCGTCCTCAAGACCGACTGGAACCAGGTCTTCCGCGACAGTCCTCCGCGGCAGGAGATTTCAAGCCGGCGCAAGCAGGAGGATTACAAAACCCTGTTCGCCCCGGAATACGGGGTCAAAGACGGCGGCCTCGTACTGCCCAAGGGACTGATCGCCGGCGTTTCGATCGAGGCCTACTTCCGCGCATTGACCGCCCAGTCCGTCGGCATCGACAACTTTTCAAAACTTCCCATTCCGTTCCGCGCCGTGGCTTCCAACATCGAAACCGGCGAGGCCGTTGTGCTGAGCAGCGGCAGCGTGGCCCAGGCCATGCGTGCGAGCATGGCCGTGCCCGGAGCGATGGCCCCGGTCGAAATTGACGGCCGCCTGCTGGTGGACGGCGGCATCGCAAACAACCTGCCGATTGACGAGGCGCGCAAACTTTGCGCTGACGTGATCATCGCCGTCAACATTTCAACGCCGCCGCTGAAGCGCGAGGAAATCACCTCGGCCCTGAGCGTCAGCCTGCAGTTGATCAATTTCCTCGGCAAACAGACCGTTGAGCAGCAATTGAAGCGCCTGACAGATCGCGATGTGCTCATCTCACCCGATCTGGGCGACCTTTCTGCCGGCGATTTTGGCCGTGCCGCGGACACAATTCGCATCGGGGAAAAAGCCGCACGATCCATGGCCGATGCCCTACGGCGCTACAGTCTTCCGCCTGAACAGTACGCAGCGCTGCGCAACAGGCAGATCGCCGATCAAAAATCACTGGGTGTCGTGGACGAAGTCCGCTTCACCGGACTGGAGCGCAGTAATCCTGAGGTATTGCAATCACTGGTGCAAAGCAAACCGGCTGAACCACTGAAGCAGGAAACCGTCAGCGCCGATCTCCGCCGCATCTACGGACGGGGCGACTTCGAAAGCATCGATTTCCGCATCGCCGATGAATCGGGAAAACGCATCCTGCTGATTGAGCCCCGCGAAAAATCATGGGGGCCCGATTACCTGCGCTTCGGACTCGGACTCGCCAGCGACTTCCAGGGCGATTCGCCGTTTAATGCGCTGATCAGCTACCGCAGGACCTGGATGAACCGCCTCGGTGGCGAATGGTTGTCGGAATTGCAGGTCGGCCGTGATTCACGCCTGTTCACCGAGTTCTACCAGCCGGTGGACGAGCGCGGAAAATTTTTCGTCGCGCCTTACGGCAGCATCGGAGAATCGGCCCGCAGCATTTATCTGGGATCGTCGCGTGTTGCGGAATACAACATCCAGGAAGGGCGCATCGGGCTTGATGCCGGCGCCGTGCTCGGCACCTGGGGAGAGGTCCGTATCGGTCCGGTATGGCGCGACATCCGCGCGGAAGTCGAAACCGGATCGCCGGCACTGCCCGCCATCCAGGAAAAATCTGCAGGCCTCCGTTTCCGCCTGTTCGCCGACCAGCTCGACAGCGCGTACTTTTCCCGTAGCGGCTACCGTCTTGAAACGGCGCTGTACGCCGCGGATAAAACCATGGGCTCCAGTCAAAACTACCAGAGGTTGTCGGCGGGCTTGACCGCGGCAACCACGTTCGGCCCTCACACCATCAATGCCCACGTCACCGGCGGCACCGATCTCGGCTCGGACATGCCTTTTTACGATACTTTCGTACTCGGCGGCCCGCTGCGGTTGTCGGGTTATCACATCGACGAGTTTTCAGGCAACCGCATGGCCTTGGCCCGCCTGATGTACTACAACCGCACCCTGCCGCTGCCGGACTTGTTCGGATCCGGTGTTTATGTCGGCGCCTCGCTGGAAGCGGGGCGCATGTCGAATCGGTTCACCCTGGCCTCCACGCAAGGTTCGGTATTCAGTGGCTCGCTGTTTCTCGGCGCCGATACTTTTATCGGTCCAGCCTATCTCGGGATGGGATTCGCCGAAAAAGGACGCTTCACTGTATACATGATGATCGGTGTGCCCTGATTAGGCTGTCAGTATCAGGACAAACTCCGGCAAATGTTCAAGGCAGAACGGGCGGCTTGGTCGCAGTATCCACACCCGGCTGGAAGGCACGCGCGACCGCAACATCGACCCAGCCGCCGCCCAGCGCCTTGTACAGATTGATCAGTGCGATGTACAACAGGCCCTGGGTCTGCACCAGTTGCAGCTGTGCCTGGAACAGGCTGCGTTCGGCATCCAGCACTTCGATGTAACTGGTATAGCCATTGTCATATCGCAAGCGCGCAAGATGCGCGTAGCGGCCGAGCGCATCGACCTGCCGGCGCTGGGCCGCAACCTGTTCGCGGGTCTTGCCCTGATCGACCAGTGAATTCTCCACTTCACCGAATGCAGTCTGGATGGTCTGCTGATAGCTGTACAAGGCCTGTTTTTGCTGGGCTTCGGAAACCCGCAACTGCCCTGCAAGTGTGCCGCCGGTGAACAGGGGCTGGCTCAATGAAGCCGCATAAGTCCAGGTGCGCGCGGGACCGGTGAACAGGTCGGACAGGCTGGCGCTGGCGCTGCCGAACAATCCGGTCAG
>CAZSIR010000052.1:3665-17166 GCA_964606765.1 uncultured Bordetella sp.
TTTTCCAGCGACGGAATTGCTGCCAGCGCAACCTCATATTCCGAACGCAGCTGCTGCAATTCAATTTCGGAAATTACCCCGCCCTTGAACCGCAGGTCGAAGATACGCAGCGATTCGGCACGTGCCGCCACGGTATTGCGGGAAATCTGCAGCTGGCGGTCCAGATTGAGCAGGTTCACATAGGAACTCGCCACCGTAGACACCAGCGACAGGATCACCGTGCGCCGGTTTTCCTCCACGGCGAGCAGATCGGCCTTGGCCGCTTCACTGGCCCGCCGCAGTTGTCCCCACAAATCCAGTTCAAATGAAACGCCCAGATCCGCTGAATACTGATCGGCGGTCACATCGCCGACGGGAATGCGGGGCGTGCCGACGCGCGACGAACGCTGGCTGGCGCCCTGCGCCTGCAATCCGGCCTGCGGAAACTGCTGGCCGCGTTGGACACCATATCGTCCGTAGTACTCCTCGACGCGGGCTGCGGCAATCAGCACATTTTTATTCTCGGCCAGCGCAATGGCGATCAGCCGCTCCAGCTCCCTGTCGCCGAACTGCGTCCACCAGGCCGTATTGACCGTGTCCTGCGCCTGCGCATCCTGGAAGCGATACCCTGCCGGTGCCCCGGACTCGGGACGCTCATAGTCCGGGCCGACGGCACAACCCGCCGTAACAGACAAAATTGCAATAAAAACAAATACTTGTTTCATTTTCCCTCCGCCGGAGGGATGACGGCTTCCATCGGTTTTTTCTTTTCGAAGCGCCCGCCGAAACTTTCGATCAGGTAATAAAACAGCGGAATGAAAAACACCGCGATCACGGTGGCGCCGAGCATGCCGCCGATGACGCCGGTGCCGATGGAATGTTTGCTGTTGGCGGCAACTCCGACCGAAATCGCCAGCGGCACGCAACCGAGGATGAAGGCCAGCGAGGTCATCACGATCGGGCGCAGGCGGTCGCGCGCGGCATTGATCGTCGCGTCGTAGACCGACTGCCCCGCTTCGCGGTTCATCACCGCATACTCGAAAATCAGGATCGCGTTTTTCGCCGCCAGCGCCACCAGCATGGTCAGGCCGATCTGGAAATAAACGTCGTTGTTCAGGCCTCGCAGCAGGATGGCCAGCAGCGCGCCGAACAGCGCGAACGGCACCGCCATCAGCACGCCGAGCGGCAGCGACCATTTCTCGTATTGCGCGGCGAGGATCAGGAACACCATGATCAGGCCAAAGACAAACACCAGCGTGGATGCGCCGCCGGCTTTTTTCTCTTCAAACGTCTGCCCGCTCCAGGCATAGCCGAAATCGGAGGGCAACGCGTCCACCGCCACCTGTTCCATCGCCGCGATGGCCTGGCCCGTGCTGTAGCCGGGCGCCGGATTGGCGGTCACCTTGACCGCGGGGAAGTTGTTGAAGCGGGTCACCAGATCCGGGCCGGTGACATACCGCGTGGTGACGACCGAACGCAGCGGCACCATGTTGCCGCTTCTGTTGCGGACATAGGCCTGGGTCAGATCCTCGGGACGCAGGCGGTATTCCGGCTCCGCCTGGACAATGACCTGGAACAGGCGGCTGAACTTGGTGAATTGCGAAACATACAGCGAACCGAACAGCGTCTGCATCGCGGTATAGACATCCTGCACCGGCACACCCAGGGTTTCCGCTTTCTCGCGGTCCACATCCACACGCAGCTGCTGCGCCGAAGCGTTGTAGGTCGATGTGACCTGCGCCAGTTCCGGACGCGCCCTCAGCTTTTCGAGATAGTCCTTCAGCACCGTCGCGATCTGCGCGCTGCCGGCATCCCCCTTGCTCTGGACATAGAGCTCCATGCCGCCCGTGGTGCCAAGCCCGGGGATGGAGGGCGGATTGATCGGCACGATGATGCCCTCACGCACCTGTGACAGCTGTTTGTAGGCGTCCGTGATGACGGCACGCGCGTTCTGGCTGCGGATGTTGTCGGAGGAATAACGTTCGGAAAAATCTTTGAGCCCGACAAAAAACAGCCCTGCATTGCTTTTGGTCTGGCCGTCGAGCAGGCTGAAGCCATCCACGACCACTACCGAGGCGGCTGCCGGACTTTTCATGAAATGCTCGGTCACGTTGCGGCTGACGGCGCCGGTGCGGTCCAGCCCCGCCGCATCGGGCATGATCACCGCGCCCAGTATGTACCCCTGGTCTTCCGGCGGCAGGAACGAGCCGGGAATGTGCTTCATCAGGCCGAAGATGATCGCGATCATCCCCGCAAACAGGAACATCGCGACGCCGGCTCGCCGGATCATGAATGCGACCTTGCGCGTGTAGCCCTCGGTCATGCGGGTGAAGGTCTTTTCAAACCATTTGAAGAATCCATGCTTTTCGCCGTGCCCGGGCTTCAGCAGCAGCGCCGCCAGCGCCGGCGACAGGGTCAGCGCGACAATGCCGGAGAGCACCACCGAAATCGCGATGGTGATCGCGAACTGCTTGTAAAGCTGGCCGGTGATGCCCGGCACGAAAGCGACGGGAATGAACACCGCGCACAGCACCAGCACGATGGACACCAGCGCCCCGCCCACTTCGTCCATGGCCTTTTTTGCCGCCTCTTTCGGCGCCATGCCGAATTTCGCCATGTTGTGCTCGACCGCCTCGATGACCACGATGGCGTCATCGACCACGATGCCGATGGCCAGCACCATGCCGAACAGCGTCAGCATGTTGATCGAGAATCCCAGGGCGGTCATGCCGATGGCCGTGCCGATGATCGAAATCGGCACCGCGAGTATCGGGATCAGCGTCGCGCGCAGGCTCTGCAGGAACAGGAACACCACCAGCACCACCAGCACCAGCGCCTCAAAGAAGGTGTGCACCACTGTTTCGATGGAAGCCCGCGTGAATGCGGTGGTATCCATCGCAATGGTGTATTCGATGCCTTCGGGAAATGACTTTTTCATTTCGGCCAGGGTTGCGCGCACCGCCTTGGAAACCTCCAGCGCGTTGGCACCTGGCTGCTGGTACACCGCAATGGTGGTGGAGGGCTTGCCCTGGAAATGGCTGCGGATCGAATAATCCTTCTGGCCCAGCTCCGCGCGGCCGATATCCTTCAGCCGCACGATCGCGGCGCTGCCGCTGGCGGCGCGGATGATGATGTTTTCGAACTCGGCGGGCTCGGTCAGGCGGCCGCTGGTGGTGACGGCGAAGGACTGCTCGACGGCTTTTCCGGTCGGCGACTGGCCGATGCTGCCGACGGCGAACTGCTGATTCTGGTTGGCCACCGCCTGCTGCACGTCGGTGGCGGTGACCCCCAGCGCCGCCATGCGGTCGGGCTTGAGCCAGATGCGCATGGCGTAATCCGATGCGCCCAGAATCGCCGACTGTCCGGCGCCGGGCACCCGCTTCAGTGCGTCCAGCACGTAAATGCTGGCGTAGTTGGCGACATAGGTCGGGTCATAGCGGGCATCCGGCGAATGGATGGCGATGATCATCATGAACGCCGAGGATTTTTTCTGCACCGACACGCCCTGCGACTGCACGGACTGCGGCAACTGCGGCAACGCCAGGCTGACCCGGTTCTGCACATCCACCTGCGCCAGCGACGGATCGGTGCCGATTTCGAAAAATGCGGTCATCGTCATCAGTCCCGACGATGAACTGGTCGATGACATGTAAATCAGCCGGTCGGCGCCGTTGACCTGCTGCTCGATCGGGGCAGCAACGTTCTGCGCAACCACATCGGCGGAAGCGCCGGGATAGGTGGCCGCCACGGAGATCTGCACCGGCGTGATGTCCGGATACTGCGCGATCGGCAGGTTAACCATGGCCACCGCGCCGGCGAGCGTGATGATGATCGAAATGACCGACGCAAAGATCGGCCGGTCGATGCAGAAATGGGAGATGTTCATGCCGCGCGCCTTATTTCGACGGCGTCTCGGGCGGCGCTTCCCGGGCAGGCCCGGTTTTGGGTTTCTCCAGCCGCAACGGTTCCGCCGTTGCGGGCGCCTGTGCCGCTGCGGACTCGGCCTGCTTGTGCGGCGACACCTTCAGCGCTGCGCCAGCCGCGACCCGGATCGCGCCATCCACCACCACCTGCTCACCGGCAGACAAGCCCTTGGTGATGACCCAGTTGTCCCCGCTCCATTCGCCGACCTCCACCACCCGCTGCTCGGCCTTGCTCTCCTTGTTCACCACCCAGACAAAATGCGATTTGGCACCCTGCTGCACGGCGCGCTGCGGCACCAGGATGGCATTCGGACGCACGCCACCCAGCACATGCACACGCACAAACTGTCCCGGACGCAGCACGTTTTTTTTGTTGGACAGCGTCGCGCGCACGAGGAAGGTTCCGGTCTCGCTGGAAAACGACGGATCGGCAAAGCTGATGCGTCCCCTGTTCGGGAATGCGGTGCCGTTGGCGAGGATGACTTCGATGTCCATTTCATTGTTTGAAGGCAGGCGCAGCAGTCCCTTCGCCACCTGTTCGCGGTAACCCAGCGATTCATTTTCCGAAATGCTGAAATTGACCCACATCGGATCCAGCTGCGCCACGGTTGTCAGCAGATTGTTCTGTGCGTTGACATAGGCACCGTCCTGCACCTTGGCGAAACTCGACAGCCCGGTAAGCGGCGACTGGATGGTGGCATAGCCCAGATTGAGCTCGGCCTGGCGCATATTGCCCTGCGCGGTGAGCACCGCGGCGCGCGCCGTCTGTTCGTTGCCGATGGCATCGTCCAGATCCTTTTTCGACACCGCGTTCTGGTCGGCCAGCGGTCTGACCCGCGCCAGATTGGCTTCTGCCACCTGCAGCTTGGCCTGCTGCTGGGCGAGTTCACCCCGGGCCTGCTGCAGCGTGGCCTCGAACGGTTTCTTGTCCATCAGGAACAGGGTCTGCCCCGCCTGCACCAGATTGCCTTCGGTATAAATGCGCCGTTCGAGGAATCCATCAACCCGCGCGCGGATTTCGACTTCGCGCGAGCTCTGTGTCTGACCGACAAATTCGAATACCGCCGGGACATCCCGCGCTTCGAGGGTCATCGCGGTGACATCCACCACCCGCGCCGGCGGCGGCGCAGCTTCCTTGCCGCAACCCGACAGCATCCATGCGAATCCCATGAGAATTACCGGATACAGGCGCATTTCATTCCCCTGAAAAATTCAAGGTGCGTAGTCCGGCGGGAATACCCGCCATTGCGGCACCCATTGCTGGCCAATCATCATACCCGCCGGCGTTGACTGTCGGCGCATCGCGTTCAGGCACACCCCGTTCCGCCGGGTTGCTCCCCGCTCATCCGCGCATACACTTAGAGCGGCACCAGCGCAGATAGGAAATGAAACCGCCGGCATGATCACCAGATTGGCAGCCAGCAGCACTGGCTGTACGTGGGCCTTCAAAACCATGTGCCCATTGTTTTACGAGTTTTACAGATTGATTTTTCGGCGGGATTTAATCCAGGCGATCACTTTGCCGGTTCACTTTCTGCACCGCAGCGCCAGAGTGCCGCGGCGTTTCAATGCCGATGACAGCGATCTATTTCTCGGGATAAGAGTCGAAGGCAATCGCATCCGCATCGCAGCCCAGGGCCTTGGCCATGCCGTTGAGGGCGTCCTCGGTCAAGGCCACCACCGAATAATCGGCCTCGATGCCCTTGGCCGTGAGAAAGGCCTTCGCCCGGTCTCCGGAAGTCCAGGTCACCACCAGATCCGGTTGCCCGCCGCCGATACTGCGGCTGACCGGATATCCATCGGCTTTGCTGACGATCGCAAACATGTCCGAGTCCCCCTATGCACCAAGACAACGCTCGATTGCAGTTTTTTATCATAGAACGGCGGCCATGGGGGCCATATGCCGTTGCCGTGCGTAACCCCCGGATTGAACAAACTTTTTTATACGGGACTAGCGATAAATCCGGTTGAAGCCGGACTCGCTGAATCCATCCATCCGCCGCTTGCCGACAAAAATCACCGGGATGCCCCTGCCGCCGAATGCCCGGTAGGCCGCCCGGGCTTCGGCATTTTTCTCGATGTCATATTCAACATAGGGAATGCCCTGTTCGCGAAAATAATTGCGCGCCTTCTGGCAATAGGGGCACCAGCTGGTGGCGTACATCACGACCTGGTGGCTTTTGTATTCGGGCAGGATGGTGCGTGCCGGTTCGGCAGCGCCGGCAACGGCCGCACCGCAGAACAACAGTAAAAACAGGGCGGCATGTTTCATCGGAGTGATCAAGCCTCTGTGGATTCAATCGGTTTCGATGGCGGCAACACGGATCAGGCTGCGGTAGCGCAGATATTCCTCCTGCATCAGGCGCATGAAACCCTCCGGCGTGCTGTCGGGTATCGATTCCGCGCCCTGCCGTGCGAAACGCTCGCGCAGCGCCGGCTTGCGGAGTACACGCAGGACATCGCCGTGCAACTGTTCAACAATCCGCCGCGGCGTTCCACGCGGCGCGACGATGCCTGACCAGCGGTCGAACTGCGCATCCGGCAAACCGAACTCGGCAATTGCCGGCACGTCCGGCAACACCGGGCTGCGTTGCGGCGTCATCACCGCCAGCGCGCGCATGCGTCCTTCATCCAGCGGGGCGCGCACTGCCGGCAGGGTCAGCACGGCATAGTGCACGCGACCCAGGGTCATCTCGACAAACGTATCGGACAGGCGACGAAACGGCACATGCACGGCATCCAGTCCCAGGGCGCGGGTAAAGATTTCACCGGCGAGATGGGATGCCGAGCCGATGCCGAGCGATGCGTAATTCAGTTCCCCGCCGCGCACCCGGACATAGCTGACGAATTCAGGCGTCCTGCGCACCGGAATGGACGGCGCCACCACCAGTACATTGGTGATCGAGGCCACGTGCGCAACACCGGCGATGTCCGCCAGCGCCCGGTACGGTGGGTCATTGCGCATCAGTTCGCTGATCAGCCGCGTGACGCCGACCATGCCCAGAACATACCCGTCGGGATTGGATTTCGACACCAGGGCGTTGCCGATGAGACCGCCCGCGCCCGGGCGGTTGTCGACGATGACACGCTGCCGGTAAAAACCTTCCAGTTCAGCGGCCAGCACACGCGCAAAGAAATCATCCGCCGTGCCCGGGGAGGAAGCGACAAAAATGCGGATCGGCTTGACGGGAAATTCAGCCTGCAGCGACGACGGGTTGGCGGCGGCTGGCGCCGCAGAACCACACAGCAGCGCCGCGCACAGCACTCTGTGCAAGGTTAGGGCCCGCAATGTCCGCCGCCAGTGGAATTCCGCCATGTCCGCCTCGTCATCCCTTCAATGCGAAAGATACGCCGGTTGCAGGTTCCCGGCTTGAGGAAATCCTGCGCGGGCCCGGGGTTTTTTCCCACGGCAGGGCCCGCACGCAGGCGGCGGAGGTTTTGCCTTGTTCAGCCCATTTCAGTCATTGCCCGGGTTCAGCCGCTTTTTCAGCAGCGGCAGATAGTGCGGACTGGCGGCAATCGAGTTGTGATCGGTGCCGCTGATCACTGCGCTCTTTGCAATGCCCGGCGCAAAGCGGGCAAGCAGGCGTTCCGTGCTGTCGCGGGGAATGATCCGGTCATGCTCGGCCATCAGCACCAGCGTCGGGGCGCGGACCTGCGGCGCGTGGCGCCAGGATTCGTATTTGTCGAGCAGCAGCCAGCTGACCGGCACCCAGGGATATTGCCGCGCGGCAATCGCCTCAATGCTGTCGTAGGGCGTGACCAGCGCCAGCCCGTCCACGGGCCGTTCGCTGGCAAGGCGGACGGCGATGCCGCTGCCGAGGCTGCGCCCGATGACCAGCACGCGCTCATGCGTCGCCCGCACCTTGTCGAACAGCGCCAGCGCATCCGCATGCAAAGCCGCTTCCGAGGGACGGCCCGTGCTGCCACCATAACCGCGATAGTGCAGCAGGTACAGGGCATGCTCGGGAAAGGTCCGCGAATAATCCTGCAGATTCGCCGCGACATCCTCGGCATTGCCGCCGAAGTACAGCAGCGCATCGCGTCCGGGTCTGGGCCGCACCGTCAGTTTCAGTTCGGCATCGCCGACGCGCAGCGTTTCGGTGTTGGCCGCCGTTCGCACCGTTTGCATCGGCGGCAGGTAGATCATGCTGCGCTGGCTGAAATAGAGCCAGGCGCAGATGGCGCCATAAGCGGTTACTGCCACCGCAAGCATGCGCATCCATCTCGGCATAAAATACCAATATAATCAAATAGTTATGATATTAGGGGCGGGAAAGCCCACCCGCCCTGCTCCGTGGGGAGTGTCGCGCATCGCCCAGCCGCTGGCTACCAGGCGGCCTGCAGCGCGGCCATCAATACATCGCGTTCGCGCAGGAATTCGCGTTTCGGATCGGCGTTGAAATTGCGCAGGGAGTTTTCAAGGATCGGCGGCAGGCTGTCGTGCGGGATATTGAGCTCTCGCAGTTTCACCGGCATGCCGGCTTGTACAAAAGCGCGTTCTACGGCCTCGGCCGCGCGTTCATGCGCGGGGCGGCTGTCGCTGACTTCAAACGCCTGCGCGATCAGCGCCATCGCTTCCGCATCACGCGCGCCGAAATGACGAATCACCGTGGCGGTCAGCGCCGAATTGGCTTCACCCTGGCCGACGTGGCCGTGCAGATTGAACAGCGCGGTGGCCAGCGCATAGGTCACCCGCGCCGGCCAGTGTTTTTCAGTCAATGCACCGCCGTCGTCGGCATCGCGGTTCTGCAGAAAGGCTGCGGCGCACATTTCAACGCGGGCGCCGGCATCGAGCGGATCACTCATGCGCGCGAGCGCACCGCGAGCAAGACGGAAAGCCTGCAGCCGATCGCCTTCGGACAAGGGCGCCATGCTCGGCGCACCGAGATTCATCAGTGAACGCCAGAACACTGAGGTGCCCGTTGTGCGTGCGAGTGATACGGGTGCGGTCAGCAGCGCTTCCTCGTCCCAGAACAGCGCCACCGGCCGTGTTTTGGGATCAAAGAATTCCATGCGATTGGGTCGCATCGGATCCTTCACCGCCGAGCCGGCGCGGTTCTGCGCGGTGGTCGCCGCAGTCAGCACATTGATGATCGACAGCTTGGGCGCCAGCAGCTTGGGACTGATCGCCGGCGCGTTGTCCGGATATTGCGTAATCAGCTGCTCCACCGGCGCATTTTCCGCGAGCAGCACCGCAACCACCCGTGTGCCCTGGATTACGCTGCCGGCGCCGACGCCGATCAGCAGGTCGGCACCTGCCGCGCGCGCTGCGGCGGCGGCGGCCTGCACCGAGGCCAGCGTGGTGTCTTTTTCGATTTCGTCGTAACAGCCGGCGTAGGCCGGGCCGAGGATTTTGGCGATGCGGTCGATCAGATTGGTTTTGCGCGATACGCTGCGGCCGCAGACGATGAAGGCTTTTTTCGCTTTAAGCCGCTTCAGTTCCGCCGGCAGGTTTTCCAATGCATCCTTGCCGCTGTAGAGTCGTAGCGGATATCCGGTGGCGCGGAACTGATGCTGATAGGCCATCGTTAAAAGGTCAGGCCCGCGCAGCCTTGAACCGTTCGAAGGTGGAAAGTGCCGCCACGGCATGGCCGGCATTGGCCATTTCGTCGTATACCGGCACCCCCAGCGCCACCGCCTTGTCGCGGAACTCGCGTTTGCGCGCCTCCAGTGAAGGTTCGCCGTCGGAGCGCAGCACCAGAATGAAATGCGAGCGGCCGGGATATTTTTCCTGTACGCGCATCGCGGCGGAGACCAGGTTGTCCAGCACTTCGGGTTTGGTGCGCCCGACAAAGGCCGACAGATTCAAGTGCATCACCAGCGCTTCGGGTTTGCCCTGGCTGTAAATGATGTCGAGGATTTTTTCGGCAACCCGACCGTCATCCTGCTGCAGCGTACCCACCGGGCAATCCACCGGATTGGTGATGCTGGTACCCGGCGGCAGCTTGAGTTCGGCCAGCGCATCAATCACATGCTGGTCGAAGGGGGTGACGTCAAGATCGAGCCGCGCGTAATAGTCGGTGGCCAGCACGCTGGTGCCGCCGCCGTTGCCGAACAACACGACTTTTTTTGTGGCTCGCTGCGGGCGCGGCGTCAGGGTCTGGAATATCAGCAGCGTGTCGATGAAATTATCCAGCGTATCGACCAGCATGCAGCCGGTCTGCCGCGCCAGTGCAACCCAGACGCGATCATCCCCTGCCAGCGAACCGGTATGCGATGCGGCTGCCGCCAGACCCTGCTGGGTACGGCCGCCCTTGAGGATCACCACGGGTTTTGCGGCTTTGGCCTTGCGCAGGATGTCGAACAGGCGGCGGCCGTCCTTGGCCGTTTCGATATAAAGGCCGATCACTTTGGTCTGCGGGTCGGCGATGTAGAACTCGAGCAGATCGGAAGGCGTGACATCGGCGCAGTTGCCGACGGTGACCAGCCCGGAAAATTTAAGTCCGCGCGACAGGCCGCGGCGGATGATGTCGGTGCCGAGGCCGCCGCTTTGCGACACGATGCCGACCGGGCCGACTTCCCTGGGACCGATTTCGGTGAAGGTGACATGGCCGCGCGGCGTGTAGATGCCGAGGCAGTTGGGTCCGAGCAGGCGCATGCCGCCGGCACGTGCGGCTTCAGCCAGTTCGGCCTGCAGATTTTTGCCTTCCTCCACTTCGCCAAATCCGCTGGACACCACCTGCGCAAAACGCACATGGCCCTTGGCTGCGGACAGCATCGCCGGAATCTGCGCGCCGGATACGGCGATGTAGGCGTAATCCACCGGCTTCGGTGTATCGGCCAGGGTTTTGTACGCGGTCAGGCCATCGATTTCCGCTGCACCGGGATGGATCGGATAAATATCGCCGGTGAAACCGAATTCGCGGATGCGGCGGATGAATACATTGGGCAGCGCATTGCCCTTGGTCGAGGCGCCGACCACGGCGACGGTTTTCGGCGCAAACAGCGGGGTGAATTCTTCGGTGATGGTCATGGCTCAGCCCAGGATAAAGCGTGCGTCGACGGCAACCGCCGTGGTATCGGACACGATCAGCGGATTGATGTCGGCCTCACTGATGTCGGTGGCGTGCTGCATCAGCAGACCATCATCACCACCCACTTTCAGCAGCACATCGATGATCGCTTCGATGGAGGCGGGCTTGGTTCCACGTGCACCCTTGAGGATGGCCGCGCCTTTGAGCTCGGCAATCATTTCCTCGGCATCGATGCGGGTGATCGGACACAGACGGAAGGAAACATCTTTGAGGATTTCGACAAAAATGCCGCCCAGGCCCACCATCACCAGCGGACCGAACTGCGGATCGCGCAGGCCTCCGATCACCAGTTCGTGGCCGGCAGGCGCCATTTCCTCGATCAGGAAACCGTCGATGCGCGCGCCTTTGATCTTGGGCGCGTTGAGCATGCCCTCGATCGCGGCTTTGACCTCGGCAATGGAACCCAGATTGATCTTGACGCCGCCGGCATCACTTTTGTGCAGGATGTCGGGCGACATGACTTTGACCACTACCGGCACCTTAAGGCCTTTCATCACCGCATCAACATCGGCTGCGCCTTTGGCCACGCGCGACTGCGGCACGCTGATGCCATAAGTCGACAACAATTGTTTGCCCGCACTTTCGTCCAGCGCGTTACGCCCGGCGCTGCGCGCTGCCGCAACGGGATTCTCATTCGGTTTGTTCATACTGTTTTTATACTTTCCTGCCTGTGACTTCGCTGATGATGCCCGTGTGCACCCGTCCCGCGCGGAAAGGTTCCGAACGCAGGATGTTGATGACGGCCGGGATGTTGTTTTTCAAACCCTGGATTTCAAAGGCTTCCAGTGCTGCAATCAGTTGATCGATTGCCGCCTCGCGCGTTGCGCCGCGCACGATGACCTTGGCGATCATCGGATCGTAATGCGGCGTCACATCGCGGCCCTCGGCATAACCGGTGTCGACGCGGATGCCTTCGCCCGACGGCGGCCGGAACACCGTGAGTTTGCCCGGTGACGGGAAAAAGTTTTTCGGATCTTCGGCATAGACCCGTGCCTGGATGGCATGGCCTTTGACTTCGGGTTTGCCGGGCAGGATGTCGGCGAGATTTTCACCGGCGGCGGAACGGATCTGTGCGCGTACCAAATCAACGCCCGTGACTTCTTCGGTGACGCCGTGTTCGACCTGCAAGCGGGTATTCATTTCGAGGAAGCTGAAGCTGCCGTCGGCGCCGAGCAGCATTTCGACGGTGCCGATGTTGTCATAGCCCATGCTGCGCATGATGCCGGCGATCTGGTCGGCGACACTGGTTGCCTTGTCGCGCGGGATCAGCGGCCCCGGCGCTTCTTCGATCACTTTCTGGTTGCGGCGCTGGGTCGAGCAGTCGCGCTCGAACAAATGCATGGCGTTGCCATGGGTGTCGCCGAGGATCTGGAATTCGACATGGCGCGGACGCTCGATCAATTTTTCCAGGTAAACCTCGGCCGTGCCGAAACCGCGGCTGGCCATCGAGCGCGAACGCTCCACGGCGCCCAGCAGTTCGCTTTCATCCTTGGCCGGCAGCATGCCGATGCCGCCACCGCCACCGGCGGGTTTCACCAGCACCGGGAAACCGATTTTACGGGCGGCGGCGAGGATGGCGTCATTGTCGTCGGGCAGCACCCCGGAACCCTGTGACATCGGCATGCCGTATTGCGCTGCGATGTCGCGGGCGCGGGTCTTGTGGCCCATCGCATCGATCCATTTCGGCGACGGCCCGATGAAATGCGAACCGGCGTCGATCACCTTCTGCGCAAACGCGGCGTTCTCCGACAGGAAACCGTAACCGGGGTGCAGGCCGTCGGCCTTCGACTTGCGCAATACTTCGACGATCAGGTCCTGGTTGAGATAACTCTCACGCGCCGGCGCGGGGCCGATGGCGTAGGTTTCGCTGGCCATCTCCAGATAGGGCGCGCCGGCATCGGCTTCGGAATACACCGCGACCGCCGGAATCTTCATTGCGTTCAGCGCGCGCAACACGCGGGCGGCGACGGCGCCGCGATTGGCGACCAATACTTTGTTGAACATCGAAAATCCTTTTTTGCCACAGAGGACACAGAGATCACAGAGAAACCCTTACGTTGCGGTTTTCTGCCGTTCTCTGTGTCCTCTGTGATCTCTGTGGCTGAAAGCCTTTGGGTTAGTAACTCGTAGGCCAGGTGCGCATCAGGTGCTGCCCCACTCCTTTGCTCATGCGCAGCTTGTAGACATCGAGCATGCGGATCAGGTATTCGCGGGTGTCCTGCGGCTTGATGATGGATTGCGCGGCATACACGGCGCCCAGACCCCAGACATCGGCGCCCTTGCGGATGTCGGCCAGGGCATCCTCATAACCGGTCTCACCGACCCCGACGCCATGCACAATCTTGGTGGCGAACTCAGGGCTCATGAAACTCACTTCGGCGCTGGGCCATGCCGCCACTTCGTCGGAATGGCGGCCGCCACCCATGCAGACATAGGCGCGGCCATAACTCTTGCGCACGATCACCGAAATATGCGGCACGGTGACCAGGGTCATCGCATTCATGAAATTCATGATCTTGCCCGGCGCGCCGGCGCGCTCGGCTTCGGTGCCGATCTGGAATC
>CAZSIR010000053.1:0-17092 GCA_964606765.1 uncultured Bordetella sp.
CGCTGGTCGAACCCACGCTGTTTGGTTACGCCAAGGGCGCCTTCACCGGCGCCGTGACGGCACGCGCGGGTTATTTCGAGGATGCGGTCGATTCGACGCTGTTCCTCGATGAAATCGGCGAATTGCCGATGGAGCTGCAGGCCAAGCTGCTGCGCGTGCTCGAAAACGGCGAATTCCAGCGCGTCGGCGAAACCCAGAGCCGGGTTTCCAACGCGCGGGTCGTTGCCGCCACCAACCGTGACATGCGCAACGAAATCCGCCACAACAACTTCCGCGCCGATCTTTATCACCGGCTTTCGGTGTTCACCATCGGCGTGCCGTCCCTGCGCGACCTTGGGGACGACAAAATACTGCTGTTCGACCACTACCGGCAGTTCTACGCCGGCCAGACCGGAGCGCAGCCGGTCGAGCTCGGCAATGAGGCGCTGCGGCAATGGCGCGAATATCCCTTCCCCGGCAACGTCCGCGAACTGCGCAACATCGTGATCCGGCTGTGCACCAAATACGCCGGCACAAAAATCTCTCCGGACCTGCTGCAGGGAGAACTCGACCGCGAAAGCCTCGCGCCGGGCGGAGCCGGCATGCCTTCGCTGTCGGAGGAAAGCGTGCTGCTCGACTCCGCGCGCCGGCAGCTTGAAAACGATCCGGACTTCAAGCTGGATGAGGTGCTGAAGCGCTGGGAACGCGGCTTTGTCGAGGCCGCGCTGGCGCTGACCAACGGCAACCTGTCGCAGGCCGCAAAACGCCTCGGCGTCCACCGCACCACGCTCTACAGCCGCATGCAGTCCCACGGCGAATCCGGCGGGGACAAATAACCATGTATTACGAACACTTCGGACTGACCCAGGCGCCGTTCAAGATCACGCCCAACACCGATTTCTTTTTCGGCGGCGGCAACCGCGGCCCGATCCTCGAGGCGCTGATCTACGCGATCACCCAGGGAGAGGGCATCGTCAAGGTCACCGGTGAAGTCGGCAGCGGCAAGACGATGCTCTGCAGCATGCTGCAGAGCCGGCTGCCGGAGCAGGTGGAGACGGTTTATCTGGCCAATCCCAGCGTGTCGCCGGAGGAAATCCTCCATGCCATCGCCTTCGAAATGCAGCTCGACATTCCGCGCGACGCAACGCGGCTGGTGGTGATGCATGCGATCCAGGATTATCTGCTGAAGCGCCATGCAGAAGGCAAACGCGTGGTGCTCTTCGTCGAGGAATCGCAGGGCATGCCGATCGCAACGCTGGAGGAAATCCGCCTGCTGTCGAACCTCGAAACCAAATCCGACAAGCTGCTGCAGATCGTGCTCTTTGGCCAGCCGGAGCTGGACGACAATCTGCGTGAAAACCAGATCCGCCAGCTGAAGGAACGCATCACCCACAGCTTCCGGCTGGAACCGCTGACCGCCCAGGAAACCCGCGAATACCTGATGTTCCGCCTGCGTGCCGCGGGTTATCACGGCCCCGATCTGTTCAGCGATGCCGTGGTGCGTGAAATCGCGCGCATCTCCGGCGGACTGACGCGGCGCATCAACCTGATCACCGACAAGGCGCTGCTGGCAGCCTTTTCCGAAAACACCCACACGCTGCGTCAGAAGCACATCGACGCCGCGGTGCGCGACAGCGAGTTTGCGCAAAAACAACAGCCGCCGGCATCGCGCCCGCGCATGATTCAGGCCGCCGTCCTGCTGGGCGCCGGCATGGCCGCGGGCGCCGCGCTGTACGCCCTGCTGCAGCCTTCCGGCAGCAAGCCCCCTTCAGCCGCCGGGTCTGCGGCCGCTCCCAGCCCGGCGCCGGCTCCCCAACCTTCACCTCCAGCATCGGCGGCAATGGCGCCAGTGGCAGCTGCCGGCGCCGAAGGATCTGAAAAAAAACAAATAAAAACAAATAGTTATAACGAAAATTCGGCTGCGCCCACGGCGCCGGCCGAAACCACGGCCAGCGCCCCCGCGAGTACATCCGCCCCAACCCAGGCGGACCGCGAAACCCTGCCCGCAGCAGACCCGACGGCCCAGCATGGGCTGCTGGAAAAACGACTGGCGGCAACTGCAAGCTGGCTGGCCAACGCCAAGCCCCAGACCTACACCATCCAGTTACTCGGATCGAGCGACGATCAACAGCTTAACCAACATCTTAAATTCCTCTCCAACAGCATTGAAATTAATAGCCTTTTTGTGTATCGTACAGTCGCTAAAGGTGCGCCGGCGCTAAACGTTGTTTGGGGCAGCTTCGACAACCCGCGTGAAGCCCGGGAAGCAATGGCAAAATTACCGCCATTCCTGAAGGCCTACCGGCCGTTGTTGCGCACAGTACAAGGGATCAGGGCGGAAGTCCGGGACCAGAAAGCATCGTGACCGCGAGTACTTGTTGATGTCAGCCCGTTGCGCAATACCACCCGTGAGTCAGGGGAGAAAGCAGAATATGTCCGAACGGTCACATGGCCAGACACCCGCTGTTGCGCAGGACCGCCTGCGATGGACCGGCGCTTCCGGTCCGGCAACAGCCATTGCCCTGGGTGGCGTCCTGGCATTGCTCGCCGGTTGCGCGCCGTTTCAAACCAAGGTGGCGCCCTCCGAAGGACATATCAGCAAACAGGAAGCGGCCAAGCCCGTCGCCGCCATCCCCGAACCGAGCCGCGTGCCGACGCTGGTGCCGCCGCCCGTCCCCCAGGTTAAACCGCAGACCTACAGCGTCGTGGTCAACGAGGTTCCGGTGAAGGAACTGCTGCTGGCCCTGGCGCGCGACACCAAGCAGAACATCGACATCCACCCCGGGCTCACCGGACTGGTGAGCCTGAACGCCATCAACGAAACGCTGCCTGCCATCCTCGAACGCCTGACCAAACAGGTCAACCTGCGTTATCGCACGGAAGGCAACACCATCATCGTTTCGCCCGATCTGGCCTATGTAAAAACCTACCGCGTCAACTACGTCAACATGACGCGCGACACCACTTCCAACATCGGCGTTTCGGGGGAAATTTCCACCACCTCGGGAACCGGCACCAACAGCACCACCACCTCGGGCTCGAACACCACGGTGCGGTCAACCTCCAGCAACAATTTCTGGATCGAATTGCGCGACAACATCCGCGGCATCCTGAATTCCACGCGCCTGCAGACGCTGAGCGCCGATGCCCGTGCCGAGCGCCGCGAACTGATCAAACAGGATCAGGATCTGCGGGTGCGGCAAATCGAGGCCGCAAGCAAGGCCGTGGGCGGCGCAGCCCCCCTCGCCGCCGCCGTGATCCCTGCGCCCGGCGCAACACCGGTGCAGGCCTCCCTCGTTCCGGATGACGTTGTGATCAACCCTGTTTCAGGCACGATCACGATCAACGCCACCGACACCCAGCACCAGCTGATCCAGAAGCATCTCGACAGCGTGACTTCAGCCATCCAGCGCCAGGTGCTGATCGAGGCCACCATCGTCGAAGTCCTGCTGTCTGACGCCTTCCAGGCCGGCATCGACTGGAGCCGGCTGCCGATCAGCGGCGGCCTGTCGATCACGCAGGCGCTGCTGGGCGGCTTCAACTCCGCAGCCACCGGCGCCGGCGCCACGGCGGGCAACGCTCTGACCATCGCTTACACCAACCCGACCACCAACGTCGGCAACATCAGCGGCACCGTGAAACTGCTCGAGGAATTCGGCAATTCGCGCGTCCTGTCCAGTCCCAAACTGATGGCGCTGAACAACCAGACCGCGCTGCTCAAGGTTGTCGACAACCTGGTCTATTTCGAAATCAAGGCCGACACCACCACCAACCAGGTCGGCTCCAACACCACCTTCAACACCACGGCCAAGACCGTGTCGGTCGGCGTTGTGATGGGCGTTACGCCGCAGATCAACGAAGACGGGCGTGTGTTGCTGAATGTGCGCCCCACGGTGACCCGGCTGAACAGCTCGCAACCCTTCATCAACGACCCCAACCCGAGCCTGTGCGATACGGCGCGCACGAACTGCATTGCGAATCCGGTGCCGCAGATCCAGGTCCGCGAAATGGAGTCGGTGCTGCAGGTCGTCAGCGGACAGACCGTCATTCTCGGCGGCCTGATGCAGGACAATGTCAGCACGGCGCGCGAACAGATACCGGGGACCGATGCCTTGGGCGAACCCCTGGCCAACCTGTTCCGGTTCCGTGATCAGCGCGCGCGCAAAAGCGAGCTGGTGATTTTCCTGCGCCCGACCGTAGTGCCCAATCCCTCGCTGGACAGCAGTGAACTCAAATTCTTCCAGCGTTTCCTGCCTGCCGAGCCGACCCCAGCGCCAGCACCCAAGCCCGCATCATGAGCCTGCTGATGAAGGCCTTGGAAAAGGCCGCCAAGGATCGGGGCGAAACGCGGCCGCAATCCGCGCCGGCGGATGCAGCGCCCGAGCCGAAACCGGGCGTTGCGGCGCCGGCAGCCGAACTGACGCTGGAACCGCTGCAGGCCGATGCGCCCAAGCCGCGCGAGGAAGCTCCGCTGCCCCGTGCCGCGGCAAAGAACCGCAGTGAGCGGGATCAGGCCCGCGCCGCAACGGTGATGCAGGCCGGCGCAGCCGCGCCGGCGGTGAAAACAGGCGGCTTGCGCATACGTCCGGTCATGGCGCTGGGCCTGCTCGGCGGCCTGCTGGCCCTGGGCTTCGCCATTTATGTTTACCTGCAGATCACCAATCCCGGCCTTTTCATCCGCCAGGCCCCGCCGGCGGCAAAACCGCCGGCTCCGCTGACCCAGGCTGCGCCGCAGCCGCGTCCGCCCATCGCCACTTCCAGCGTGATCCAGCCGGCCGCTTCCGAAGCCCAACAAAACACTGCGCAAAGCACCGCGGCAAGCCGGCCGGCCGAACCGCCGCCTGCCGGCAAAACGGCTGCCAGCGCATCCACCCAGGCCGCAGCGGCGGCAAGCACTGAAGCCCCGCGCAACACGATCCAGGTGAGCACTGGCACTGCGGAGCCGCAGACCAATCCGCTGATCACCCAAGCCTATGCCGCCCTGCAATCCGGAAAGCTGGACGTCTCGCGCCAGCTGTACGCCGATGCCGCGCGCAGCGAACCGCGCAGCATCGATGCATTGCTCGGACTTGCCGCCATCGCCATGCAGGACGGTCGCGCCGAGGAAGCCAACCGCCTGTATTTCAGCGTGCTGGATCTCGAGCCGCGCAATGCCTACGCCCAGGCGGGCCTGATTGCACTGATGGGCCGGGCTGATCCGGTGGCCGCGGAATCGAGGCTCAAGCAATTAATCGCGCGTGAGCCGCTGCCCTCGCTTTATTTCACGCTGGGCAACCTCTACGGCGACCAGTCGCGCTGGTCGGAAGCCCAACAGGCCTACTTCAGGGCGCATCAGCTGGAATCGTCCAATCCCGACTACGCCTACAATCTTGCGGTGGGGCTGGAGCACATCGGGCAGCCCAGGCTGGCCGCCAACTACTACCAGCGCGCCGTCGAGCAGGCCAAAACCAGAAGCCGGGTCGGATTCAATCCGGTCCAGGCGCAGGAACGCATCCGTCAACTCGCCGCGCTGCCGCAATAGCGGCCCGGGACGCCAGGGCAATGGCCGAACAACGTAAGAAACTGCGGCTGGGTGAACTGCTGGTACAGCAGGGGCTGATCACCAAGGATCAGCTTGCCATCGTGCTCGCCGAGCAGCGCAGCAGCAACATCCCCCTCGGGCGCCTGCTGGTCAGACTCGGCTTCGTCACGGAAACAGCCATCCGCGACATCATGGCGCGGACCGTCGGCCAGGAGTCGATCGACCTCGCCCAGGTCGTCGCCGATTCGGAAGCCCTGAGCCTGGTCCCCGAGGATTTCGCGCGGCGCAATCACGTGCTGCCGATCGCCTACGATCCCGCCGACCAGGTGCTGACCATCGCCACGACGGAAATCTTCAACGTCGTCGCCCTCGACCAGCTGCGCGCGCTGCTCGGGCCGCAGATCGAACTCAAGGCGCAGCTCGCCGCCGAAGCCCAGCTCGGCGACTTCATCGACCAGTTCTACGGTCATGAGCTCTCGGTCGACGGCATCCTCACCGAAATCGAAACCGGTGAAATCGACTATGACAGCCTGCAGGCCGGCGGCGACGAATACACCCAGCCGATGGTGCGGCTGGTCAACGCCATCCTGGTTGACGCCGTCAAACGCGGCGCCTCGGACATCCATTTCGAACCGGAATACGCATTCCTGCGCATCCGTTATCGCATCGACGGCGTGCTTGAAACCGTGCGCAGCCTGCACAAGACCTATATGCCCGGCATCACCGTGCGGGTGAAAGTGGTCAGCGACATGAACATCGCCGAAACCCGCGCGCCGCAGGACGGCCGGCTGTCATTGACGCTGAATGGCCGCCCCATCGATTTCCGCGTCTCGACCCAGCCGACGATCTACGGCGAAAACATCGTGCTGCGCGTGCTCGACCGCGAAAAATCCATCGTCAACCTGGACCGCATGAACCTGCCGCCTGAAACCATGGCCAAGCTGGAAGTCATGCTGGCGCGGCCGGAAGGCATCCTCGTCGTCACCGGACCGACCGGCAGCGGCAAAACCACCACGCTGTATTCGCTGCTGGCCCAGGTCAACGACGAAACCGTCAACATCATGACGCTGGAGGACCCGGTCGAATATCCGCTGACGCTGATGCGCCAGACCTCGGTCAACGAAGTCGCGCGCATGGATTTCGCCAACGGCATCCGCTCCATCATGCGCCAGGATCCGGACATCATCCTCGTCGGCGAGGTGCGCGACCAGGAAACCGCCGAGATGGCCTTCCGCGCGGCAATGACCGGCCACCAGGTGTTCACCACGCTGCACACCAATTCGGCCCTGGGGGCATTCCCGCGCCTGCTCGACATCGGCGTGCAACCGGACATCATGGCCGGCAACATCATCGGCGTCATTGCGCAACGCCTGGTGCGCCTGCTCTGCACCCACTGCAAGGAAGCCTACGCGCCTTCGCAGGAGGAGCGTGCGCTGCTCGGGCCCGCAGCGGATTCGGCCTCCTTCCTCTACCGGCCGGTGGGCTGCAAGCAGTGCTCGAACAAGGGTTATCGCGGCCGCACGCCGATCATGGAATTGCTGGTGATGGATGGCGACATGGACGAACTCGTCGCCCGTCGCGCCACCGCCAAGGAACTGCGCGCCGAAGCCGTATCCAAGGGTTTCCGCTCGCTGGCCGAAGAAGGCATCGGCCGCGTCATTGACGGCAGCACCAGCCTTGCCGAAGTGGCGCGTTCGGTCGACCTTACCGGCAGGCTGCGTCAGTGATCTTCTGCTCGTCCTCACCGTGCCGCACCCATTGAGCTGCTGACCCGTGCCCTCATTCCAGTACAAAGCGATCGACAAAACCGGCCAGCCGGCGAGGGGCGGTCTCGACGCCGTCAATGAGGTCGATCTCGAACTGCGCCTGCGCCGCATGGGGCTGGACCTGATCACCTGCAAGCTCGTGGACCGGCAGACTTCCACCACGCTGGCCGCCGGCGGCGCCGTCACCCGGCAGGATCTGGTCAATTTCTGCTTTGACATGGAACAGATGGTCCGTTCCGGCATTCCGATTCTCGACGGCCTGCGCGACATGCGCGACACCATCGAATCGCCCCGCTTCCGCGAGGTGCTGACCATCATGACCGAGGACATGGAGGCCGGCAACGTGCTTTCGCAGTGCATGGCGTCGCATCCCGATGTTTTTGACCGCGTGTTCGTCAGCCTGATCCGCGCCGGCGAGCAGTCGGGTCAGCTGCCCGAGGTCTTCAAAAACCTGGCCGATACCACGCGCTGGCAGGATGAGCTGATTTCACAGACGCGGCGGCTGCTGATGTATCCGGCCCTGACGCTGGTGGTGGTGCTGGCGGTGATGGCGGCGCTGCTGATCTTCCTGGTGCCGCAGATTGCCCAGCTGTTCAAGTCCATGGGCATGGAACTGCCGGTGCAGACGCGGGCTTTGCTCGCGGTATCCAGCGTGGCCAAGGATTTCTGGCTGCCCATCCTGCTGGCGCCGGTGATCGCCCTTGTCGCGCTGATGGTCACCGTCCGCCGCTCGAACAAAGCCGCCTATCTGTGGGACTACACCAAGCTGCGGCTGCCCATCGTCGGACCGATCATCCAGAAAATCATCCTGTCGCGTTTTGCCAATGTTTTCGGCCTGATGTACCGCTCCGGCATCACCGTGCTTGACGCCATCCGCATCAGTGAAGAGGTTGTCGGCAACCGCGTGGTGGCCGACGGGCTCAACCGCGCCGTGCAGCAGGTGGCCGCCGGCGAAGGCATGACGGAATCCTTCAACAACCTGGGACTGTTCCCCCCGTTGGTGATCCGCATGCTGCGGGTCGGCGAAGCCACGGGGGCGCTGGATGTGGCGCTGGCCAACGTCACCTATTTCTACAACCGGGACGTCAAGGATTCGGTGGACAAGGGCATGAAAATGCTCGGCCCCGCCCTGACCCTGATCCTCGGCGGGATGATCGCCTTTGTGATCTGGGCGGTGCTCGGGCCCGTCTATGATATTCTCGGCAAACTGAAATTCTAGCCGCGGGATCCCTCTTCTCATCCCCATCATGGCCAACAAATTCCTGCTCAGCATCTCGGTAAACGGCGCCACGGCTGCGCGCTGGAAAGGCGGGCGGCTGCACGACTGCGAGAGCTTCGCCAATGATGATCAGGGCCTCGCCAGGTTCCGCGACTACGCGGCCGCATCGGCAGGCACACCCGCCTTCATGATCGTGGATGCGGTTGAAGAGGACTACCGTCTCGAAACCCTGCCCCACGCATCGGGATCCGACCGCGCGCAAATGGTCGAGCGCAAGCTGCGCCAGTACTACCGCTCATCGCCTTACTGCGCAGCGTCCCTGATCGGCAGGGACAGCAGCAAGCGCCGTGATGACCGTTTCCTGTTTTCAGCGCTGACCAATCCCGAAATAGTCGCGCCATGGCTGTCCGCCCTGGTCAACGCGGGCTTGCCGGTCGGCGGCATCTACCTGCTGCCGATGGTGATGTCGGAGATGGTCAATGTCCTTGACGTCAAATCCACCAATCTTCTGCTGGTTGCATCCCATCCCGCCGGCGTCCGGCTGACGTTTTTCCGCGAGGGTGATTTCCGCCTCAGCCGCCTGAGCCGCGGCGAGGCTGCCGGCGCCTCGGGCCGGGCCATCGTCGATGAAATCTCCAACACCCGGCTCTACCTCCACGCGCTGCGCGCCGCGACACTCGACGAGCCGGTTGATGTCTTTTTGCTGGACCACGCCGACCGGCTGGGGGAGACCGTCAAGCTGATTGGCGATGACAACGCCAGCCTGCACTGCACCCGGCTTGGCCGCGGGGACCTCGCCGCCCGGCTCAAGGTCGACCCGCTGCAGATCGAGATTTCACCGGCGGTCCTGTACCTGCAGCTGCTGGGAACCCGGATTCCGGACAACAACCTCGCATCTGCCGCAGTCACCGCGGAATACAGGCGGTACCAGTCACGCCGCCGCCTGGTGATGGCCAGCGCGGGCGTGGCGGCCATCGGCATCGCATGGTGCGGATTCAACCTGTCGCAGCAGTTTGCCCTCGATGATGAAGCGGCCACCACCGTTCAAAGAACGGCGCGGGTCAATGCCGACTATCAGGCTGCCACGGGAAAATTTCCGTACGCGCCAACCACTGCGGACAATCTGAAAAAAGCCGCCGAACTCGCTGACAGGCTGCGCGCCTCGGCCATCACCCCGGAGCGTTTTTTCCAGATTATCAGCAGCGCACTGGCGCCAAGCCCCGAGATCATCCTGACCTCCATCGACTGGCAGCACGGGATTGCCGAATTTGAAGCCGGTTCTGCTGCCGCAGGTACACCAGCCCCGGCGCCGCAGGCACCGGGCCCCGCCACCGGCCGCAAGCAGAGCGGCCTGATTGCCGGACAGGTGCGGGACTTCAGGGGTGACTTTCGCGCCGCGATCGACTCGATCAACGCCATGGCCGAGCGCCTGCGCAATGATCCCGGCGTGGCCAGCGTGCGCGTCGTGCAGCTGCCGCTCAACGTAAGCCCGACGCTGGCCCTCTCGGGCAACACTTCCGACAACCCGGCGCAGGCCGGAAACGCCGAGTTCAAACTGGTTCTGGTGCTCAAACAACCCTCATGAACGCCGAAGAACTCAAGGCCCTGCGCGGACCGCTGCTGCTGCTGGCGGCAGTGATTGCCATCGCCGCCGGCGCGATTTATTACACCCACATGCTGCGGCTGCAGGCACAAACCGCGCTGACCCAGCAACAAAGCCTGCTGCGGGATGCGCAGGCGAGGATGCGGCGTTCGGGAGAGGAAGAAAGCATCATCACCCAGTACGTGGACAAATACCGCCAGCTGCAGCAATCCGGCTTCATCGGCGACGAACAGCGCATCGACTGGCTCAATGCGCTGCGCATTGCCAATGAAAAAACCGATCTGTTCGGCGTCAGCTACGGCATAGACGCGCAACAGCCCTATGCCTACTCCGCCGACCTGAATCCGGCGCCCTTCACCGTGCGACAGTCTGTGATGAAACTGGAATTCCGCCTGCTGCACGAAATGGACCTGCTGCGCTTCTTTGAAGTGCTGCGGACCCAGAACAACGGCCTTTTTCACCTCGACCAGTGTTCGCTGCGCCGCACGGAAGCGGGCGCAGTGCTCCGCTACCAGCCCAACATCGCCGCGAATTGCCAGCTGACATGGATCACCGCAACGCCACCGGTGATCACGGGAGCGCGGCCATGAGGACACTCTGCGTCATTTTCCTGATGCTGGCGGCACCGCTGGCGCAGGCGGCTGATCCGGTTGGCAGGATTTTTTTCACACCGGAGCAACGCGCGCAGCTCGACAACCTGCGCACGCAGAAAGCCGTTGCTTCACGGGTGCGTGACGAACCTGTTCCGGAAACCGTCACCTACAACGGCATTGTCCGCCGCAGCGATGGCAAAGCCACGATCTGGATCAACAACGAGGCCCTGTCCGAAACCGATCTGCGCAACCGGCAATCGATGATCGGCCGCATCGGCCGCGACGGCCGGATTTCACTGCAGTCGCCCGCCGTCGAACTGAAGGTCGGCCAGAGCGCGACGACGTTTTCCGGCAAGGTGGATGAGTCGTTCATGCAGCGTCCCGCCACCGCAGTCAAGCCACCGCCCGAAACAGCCGGCAAGGCAGCCCCTCCCGCCCAGGTTCAGCCATCAGTGACGCCCGGCATCAGCAAAACACCGGAACCGGCAGCAAGCCCGCGCGCTGACCCAAAAACATGATCCGGTCATGTCGAATAGATATAAGTTATTGATTTTAAAAAATAATATTAGCCATCAGCACGGTCAGGCACTGCTGATCCTGCTGGCGATCCTGACAATCGCAATCAGTGCCGCTATCTATGGTCTGGCCGGCCCGAGCGGACGCGCCGTTGAAAGAGACAAAATCACCGCTGCAGCGCTGGCGCAGGCCAAGGCCGCGCTGATTGGATATGCCGTCGGCGTCAGCAACTTCGCCGGCGGAGAACGCCCGGGCGATTTGCCCTGCCCGGATACCAATGACAGCGGCGCCCCGGGGACACCCAACTGCAGCACGCAGGCTCTGCGCATCGGCCGGCTGCCCTGGAAAACACTGGGACTGGACGACCTGCGCGATGGTGACGGTGAACGCCTGTGGTACGCAGTTTCAGACAACTTCAAGAACAATGCCCGCACCGCCTGCGCGTCCCCCGGGGCCGCCGGCTGCCTCAACAGCGATGCCCGGGGAACGATTACAGTCCGCAACAGTGCAGGCACCGTGATTCACAATGGCGCCAACCCGAATGCCTATACGCCCAGTGGCGTCATCGCCGTGATATTCGCGCCGGGCGCCATTTTGCAGCGGCAGGGCGCAGGCTCGCCGCAGGACCGCAGCTGCACCGGCGGCAGTTGCACGGCTGCCGGGGTCTGCACCAGCAGCCCGCTGACCAACACACCGAAATGCAATGCCATCAATTACCTTGATGTATTGAGCAGCGTGGATGACAACGCCAGCTTCACCGATGGCAGCAGCAGTGACGGGTTCATCAACGGCATCATCCGCGACGCAAGCGGCAACATCATCGTGAATGACCGCCTGCTGACGATTACCTACGACGATTTGATGCCCCTGCTGGAAAAGCGCGTCGCCAAGGAAGCATTTAACTGCCTGACGACCTATGCGGCCACTGCCCAGAACAACGGACGTTATCCCTGGGCGGTGCCCACCGGAAATTACCCGTCTTTTGCCGACCAGACCGATACCCGCTTCGGCCGCATACCCGACGGTCCCTTCAGTTCCACTTTTCTCGGGCTCGGCGGCGCCATTTCAACCCTCGTCTGCCAGACTTTGGGATTGACCGCGCTATGCATGCAATCCAACTGGACCGGCGCTTCCTGCAGCCTGTCCCAGGGCTCCTGGTGGAACAACTGGAAGGACATGGTGTTCTACGGCGTGGCTGATGTGTACAAGCCGGCGAATCCGGTTTCGGCTCTCCTCGGGATACCCGTCAGCAGCGGCTGCGCCGGCGGCAGCACCTGCCTGGTCATCAATCCCCCGTCTGCCACCGCCAACAAGCGCATGACCGTAATCGTTGCCGGCAAGCGGCTTTCCGGCGTCAGCGGTGGGCAGCCGCGCAGCAGCAACTCAAACAAACAGGATCCCGCCAATTACCTTGAGGGTGAAAACGGCAACAACAATGCGACTTCCTACATCTACGAAGACAGCGCCACCTCCGCGACATTCAATGACTACCTGCTATACCAATGACTAACCCGGCGAAAAAGATTGACGACTTGAGGGACCGTCCGAAAAACGCCGCCCTGTCCCGCGGTTTTTCGCTGATCGAAGTTGCCGTGGTGCTGTTCATCCTCGTGCTGCTGCTCGGCAGCATCCTGGTACCCATCGCCACCCAGGTCGAACAGCGGCAGATTGCGGATACCCAGAAGACCATGGATGAAATCCGCGACGCCCTGCTCGGATATGCGGTTGCGAACGGCAACCTGCCCTGTCCCGACACGGATACCGATGGTTCTGAAAACGTCAACACCGGTTCCGGCAATTGCAGCACGGTCGCGGGCGGCATTGCCGCGGGCAGGCTGCCTTACACGAACCTCGGGCTCGGCAGCGCGGACATCTGGGGCAACCGCTTCACCTACGTGGTGAACGCGACCTATGCCCAGCGCAGTCCGGCGACGCCGTTTTCCCTGTCTTCCACCGGAACCAGCGTGCGCGTCTGCACCACCCAGGCCTGCACCACCACGCTCAGCACCACCGCGGTCTTTGCCGTGATCTCCCATGGAAAAAACGGACTGGGCGCAGTCAGTTTTGCAACGAATGCATCAAACCCGGCATCCTCCAGTGCGGACGAACAGGATAATTACGGCACCGATGCCGATGTCGTTTTCCGCCCCCTGCTCAGCGGTGGCCCCGCTGCCAACGAATTCGACGATATCGTTGTATGGCTGTCGCGTTACACGCTGTACAACCGCATGGTCGCCGCAGGCAAACTGCCCTAGGCCACCCGCGCGAGTTCGAAGCACACCCTGCCCCTGCGGTTTTCCTTCAGGGACAGCACATAGCCGGACTGCTCGGCGAATTTGGCGGCCTGGAACAGGCCCACCCCAAGGCCGCTTTCCGAGTCGACAGGCGCCGTGAGAATGGTCCTGGCGATTGCCTGCGGCACCGGCTGGCCGCTGTCGCTGACCCGCAACCGCGGCCCCGCTGCCAGCGTTATGGTGATTTCGAGCGCCTCATCCTGCGAGGCTTTGTAGAGGGCGTTTTCAATCAGTGTCACCGCAGTGCTGTCAAACAGTTCCGCCGGCAGGCGCGCGCCGGCGAATTCATCGGTTCCCTCGAAGCGCAGGCGCCTGCCCGCATAACGCGCCTGCAGGGCCTGCCACCAGATGGCCGCATCCACCTCATTGACAGAAACCTTGGCCGGCGATTTCAGCTTGTCGAGCGTGGCGCCCAGCCGCTGCGCAATCTGCGGCAACTGGCGCTGCACCAGCGCGCGGAATGCCGTGTCATCCTCCGCGCCGCGCATTTCGGCGGCGGCACAAAGCGAACGCAATGACTGCAGCAGGTTCTTCACGTCATGCGTCAGCCGCGCGCCGGTCTCGTAAATGGCCTGGGTGTACGCCGACTGCTCGCGCAACTGTTCCCGCCGCTGCGCCTCGTAGAAATGCCCCACCATCTGCATCAGCAGTTTCAGGTGCAGCAGCACCGCCGGTGAAAACGGCCGGCGGGCATAGATGGTGATCTGCAGGCTGTCCGTTTCAATAACCTCGGCATGCGTGTCCTTGTTGCCCACCGTGCCATAGGACCAGGCCGAGCTCCAGCCATAACCGCTGACCCAGGGCAGCTCCAGCATGTACGTCAATGCGCTGCGCAGGAATTGTTCAGGGCGGGTTTCGGACTGCGCCAGATCGGCCAGACTGCGCATGCGCTGCTCGAAAGGCAGGCCCATGCCCAGCAGGTAGTGCGACAGCAGGGTGCCGATGCCGCCGAAACCGCCGCGCGGATTCCACAGCCACGACAATCCCAGCAGCAGCAGGGCAATCACCATCAGTGTCTGCGCGAGGCCCAGCAGATACTGGCCGTGGGATATTTCCTGGATCACAAAACTGCCCAGCACCAGCGCCACCACCAGCAGGAACAGCAGCACGCTGTAAAAAAGATCGACGATCACCGGCGCGCCGGACCGGCGCTCGCTGCTGGGCAGGGCCAGGATTATCACCGGCAGCAGGAGCAGGCCGTAGCGCACGAAGAGCGCCGCGCCCGGCATGACGACATAGCTGACAAACAGTTGCGGAACCACCCACATCAGCAGCATCGCCACCAGATAAACGGCGGCAATGCCCGATACCAGCCGGTCGCGGCGCCCGGTGGTTCCGGGAACGCCGCCGCCGATCAGGCCGAACAGCACGGCCATCCAGGTCGCAATCAGCCACCAGTTGTCGGCAACGGCAAAAAGCCCGCCGAGACAAAGCACCAGCAGCGCGCGCAGCGGCGGAATCTGCCGCTCACCGCGCCATAAAGGCTGCCAGATCAGGAACAGCCCGAAATGCGCCAGCAGCAGCCCGCGCGCCCACCAGTCATCATTGCCCCAGCCGATGGCGCCGTGCAGCGTCAGCAGCATACCCGCCAGCAGCAGGTTCTGGTGCCGGCTGGGTGCGGCCGCAAACGGAATCACCGGCGCGGGGGCGTTCATGGTCAAGGGTTCATTCGGCATCGCGATTGGCTATACTCATTGCTCCGTTGAAACACCGGTCCTTGATTGTGCACATTGCTGCCATAGGCAAATACACCGCCCTTGAAGCCGTCCGCACCCGCGTGCCGGCCACCGCCCTGCTGACACTGCTCGCCCTGCTCGGCGCCAGCCTGTTCGTCCGCGAACTTGCCGTCACCGAAACCGTCCGCTTCCAGACCGGTTTTTACGCCGGTGCGGCACGGCTGTGCGCGGTGTTTGCCGCCAGCCTTTACGTAATCGCCAGCATCACCCGCGAATTCAATGACAAGGGACTCGAGGTGCTGCTTGCCCTAGATGTTCCGCGCTCACATTATATCTGCGGCAAGCTGGCCGGATTCACATTGACGGCGACCGTCATTGCATTGATTTTGTCGCTGCCCCTGTGGGCGCTGGCGCTGGCGCCGGCGCCGGCCGTGCTGATGTGGACGGTTTCTCTGGTGATCGAGCTGATGCTGGTCGTGGCGCTGTCCCTGTTCTGCATCGTCACCTTCAGCCAGCTGCTGCCTGCCGCCGGATTTGTCGCGGCCTGCTACCTGCTGGCGCGCAGCGTGACTGCGATGCGCCTGATGAGCGCCCATCCGGTCACGGGCCAGGACAGCCTTTCCCACCAGGTGACCCGCGGACTGGTGGAATCCCTCGCCTACCTGATGCCTGCGCTCGATCGCTGGACGCAGACAGCGTGGCTGGTTGACGCAGCACCCGAAATGTCCGTCCTGTCAGGGATTGCTGCGCAGGGGCTCATCTGCGTCATTCTGCTTGCCGCGGCAACCCTGTTCGACTTTTACCGGCGCAGCCTGTAATCACCCGGCATGACTTTGCCGAAGCTGTCAGGCTTTACCGAAGAACGCAGGCTGGGCGTGGTGCCGCCCGCTGTCCGGGCGTTTCTCCTTGTCGCGCTGCTTCTGCAGCTGTTCTGGCACAGCCTGCAACCGGCGCCGGTCGCGCGCGCTGCCGCCTTGCCGGCAGCGCCGGGCATCGCGGGAATGCGCCTCGCCAGCTTCGGCGAAACGGTTGCCGCCGCGCAGATGCTGCTGCTGTACCTGCAGGCTTACGATAACCAGCCCGGCATCAGCATCCCGTTCCGGGATCTGGATTACAACCGCGTCGCGGGCTGGCTGATGACCGCACTGCGCCTGGATCCGCACAGCGGGTATGCGCTGATGATGGCGTCCCAGCTGTACGGACAGGTGTCCGACCACGCCAGGCAGCGTGCCATGTGCGGGTTTGTGCATGACCGTTTTCTCGAGTCTCCTGACACCCGGTGGCGCTGGCTTGCCCACTGCGCAATCATGGCCAAACACCGGCTCGGGGATCCTGCGCTGGCCCTGCGTTATGCCGCCGACATTACCCGTCATGCCGGCGCCGCATCAGGCTGGGCGCGGCAGATGCAGATTTTCATACTCGAAGACATGGGTGAAACCGAAAGCGCCAAAGTGCTGCTGGGCGGCCTGCTGGCGACCGGCGAAGTCACGGATGCCAGCGAACTGCATTTCCTTGCGGAACGGCTGCAGGCGCTTGAAAGTGCCGGAAAACCGTCGTCACTGTCGAAACCTCGACAGTGACGACGAAAATCCCACGCCCCGTATCGAACCTGATCAGCCCAAGAAAATCAGACCATCTGTTGGAATATTAATTATTCAATTAAATCAATAAGTTATATAAAAATATCCAGCTCGGACCGGTAAAATCGACCTTTCCGGATCTCAGGGCTGCAGTCACTTGAATGGTACGAACCTTGCGTATTTAGCGTCATCAAAGTTTCCGCCCATCGGCGGCGAGGGGTAAAAAATGAAGAAAATCAATCAACAGCAGGGCTTTACGCTGATCGAGATCGCCATTGTGCTGGTCATTATCGGCCTGCTGCTGGGAGGGGTCCTGAAAGGCCAGGAGCTGATCACCAGCGCCCG
>CAZSIR010000054.1:0-17087 GCA_964606765.1 uncultured Bordetella sp.
TCGCGCACCGGTATGCCTTCGGTGATGCAGATCACCAGTTCCAGCTGCGCATCCACCGCCTCTTCGATCGCCGCGGCGGCATAGGGCGGCGGCACGTAAATCACCGAAACGTTGGCGCCGGTTGCATCCTTGGCCTCGCTGACCGAATTGAAAATCGGTATTCCCTCGTAACTTTGCCCGCCTTTTTTCGGCGTTACGCCGGCAACGTAGCAATTTTTGCCGTTGGCGTATTCCTTGCCGGTCTTGGTATGGAACATGCCGGTCTTGCCGGTGATGCCCTGGGTCATCACGCGGGAGTTCTTGTCGATCAGGATGGACATCAGTGTTTCCCCTTCGCCGCGGCAACCACCTTCTGCGCGGCATCAGCCATGTTGTTGCCGGAAATGATCGGCAGCCCGGATTCGGCGAGGATTTTCTTGCCGAGCTCGACGTTGGTGCCCTCGAGGCGCACCACCAGCGGCACACTGAGGCTGACCTGCTTCGCCGCGGCAACCACGCCCTGCGCAATCACGTCGCATTTCATGATGCCGCCAAAAATGTTGACCAGGATTGCCTTCAGTTCCGGGTTGCGCAGCATGATCTTGAAGGCTTCGGTGACTTTCTCCGCGGTGGCGCTGCCGCCGACGTCGAGGAAGTTCGCCGGGCTGCCGCCGTAGAGCTTGATGATGTCCATCGACGCCATCGCGAGGCCGGCGCCGTTGACCAGGCAGCCGATATTGCCGTCAAGCTGGATGTAGTTGAGATCGTGTTTGGAGGCTTCGACTTCCGCCGGATCCTCTTCATCAAGGTCACGCAGCGCAACCAGATCGGGATGACGGAACAGCGCATTGCCGTCGAAATCGATTTTGGCATCCAGCGCAATCACTTTACCGTCGCCGGTCAGGATCAGCGGATTGATTTCCGCCAGCGAAGCGTCGGTTTCGTCGAAAGCCTTGTACAGCGCCTGCAGCAGCGCCCGCGCCTGCGGTACGGAAGCTGCGGGCACGCCGATCTTGCCGGCCACGCCATCGGCCTCGGCATCCGTCAGTCCCTGCACCGGGTCAATCGCGACCTTGTGGATTTTTTCCGGGGTATGCGCAGCCACTTCTTCGATGTCCATGCCGCCTTCGCTGGACGCCATCAGCACCACGCGCTGCGAGCCGCGATCCACCACCATGCCGACATAGAGCTCCTTTTTGATGTCGGCGCCTTCCTCGATCAGCAGCCGCCGCACCTTTTGCCCTTCGGGTCCGGTCTGATGGGTCTTCAACTGCATGCCGAGGATGCTGCTGGCGTAGGTCTTCACTTCTGCAGGGGACTTGGCGACTTTGACCCCGCCGCCCTTGCCGCGACCACCGGCATGGATCTGCGCCTTGACGACCCATACACTGCCGCCCAATTTGGCGGCAGCGCTGACGGCTTCGTCAACGCTGAAACAGGGGATGCCGCGCGGCGTAAGAACGCCGTATTTGCGCAGCAGTTCTTTGGCCTGATACTCGTGGATTTTCATTGTTCTGGTCCGCTTGAAATGCGCTCGTTGAAAAAAGCGTCCCGCAGGTTCAGGGACGCCAATCTATTACAGCGACTGCAGCAACAGCCTTGACCGCAGTCAATAAACTCGTGAATGCGTCAATCTTGAATCCGGCTGAGGCCGCGGGTTTGTTACCAGGGATGAACTCGGCACATGACCCTCGCGCCAAGGGCACTAACTCCGGGAATGTTGCTGCCATTCGAGTATATCAAAGCACTCCTGCCACTCCTGCCGTCTTGGACGCTGCGCCAGCCTCAATTCCGCGCAGGATCAGCGACGTCCACAGGGTCAAACCTGAACGGTCCCCGCGCCGCATCGGGCGCCTGCTGCGTTACCCCCTCACAATCCGCATCGAACGGGCAACCCGCGGCATGAGTTCAGTTGATGGAAGATACCGCATCCCCGGAGCATTTCGAGTAAGATGTTGCGCTGCCGCATCGAACGGGCAAAAAAAAGCGCAACCCCGGGGGGTTGCGCTGAAGTTCCACCAAAGGAGGAGGTTTTGGAGGATGTGTGCCGATGTCTGTAGAGACACCCAACACGGTTCCCATTCTGCCATTCCCGCCTGGCCTGTCAAGCGGATTTTGCTGCTTCGCAATATAAATTTTATTGTCGGACGATTGAGAATAACTAAACCGAAGCGGCTTTCACCCGACGCGCTGTGACTTGTTCCACAAAGCCGGACCCCCAACGCGACATCCGCCTGACCTGACGCCCGCCTGCACTTGCGCCTCACCCGGGCATCAGCGATAAACGCTTCCGGCGCGCCGCAACAGCAGCGCCCTTCACACTGACCGGAGAAAACAGAAATGAGCGGTGCACTGATGATGTTCACGGGAGACATCAACCTGATGAACGTAACCGACCCGAAACTGCCGTTTGCCCGCGTCGCGGACACCCTGCGCAGCGCCGATGTGTTGTTCGGCAACCTGGAATGCTGCCTGTATCAGCCCTCGGCTGAAGTATCGGTGACTGACGAAGGTTTTTATGCGGCGCCGGCCGCCGGCCAGGCGCTGAAGATCGCCGGCTATCACGCCATGGGCAATGCCAACAACGTCAACTATGGCGCCGAAGCCATCAAGTCCTCGCTGCGCGAGCTGGAAAAACTCGGCATCCCCGTCACCGGCACCGGACTCAACCGCGCGCAGGCACGCAAACCGGTGATCATCACCCGCAACGGCGTGCGTTATGGTTTTGTCCAGCGCACTTCCGTTTACTGGCCGACCAATCACGAAGCGGGAGAACATTCACCGGGGGTTGCCGCGCTGCGCGGCAATACCGCCTATCAGCTGCCCTTGCACAAGACCCGCCAGGACATTCCGCCGGCCAACCGCCCGGGTGTGCCGCCCGTCATCGTGACCTGGGCCGACCCCAAATACCTCGCCGAGTACATCGCGGAAATCGCCGCGCTGCGCAAGGAAGTCGATGTGCTGGTCGCATCACAGCACTGGGGCTTCAAGGAAGAGGTGCTGGATTACATGACCGAGATCGCCCACGCAGTGATTGATGCCGGCGCCGACATCGTCATCGGCCACGGTCCGCACTATTCACTGCCGGTGGAAATCTACAAGGGCAAGCCGGTGTTCTACGGCCTCGGCAGTTTTTCCTTCCACACCGGACACGGCGGCATCAAACACGGCGACTGGGTGGGCATGCTCGCGCGCGTGACGATGAATGGCCGCAACTGCGAAAGCGCGTCATTCGAATTTGTTCGTCACAACGAGCGCAATGAAACGGTGATCTGCGATCTGCCGGCAGAGCAGGCCACGCTGGAAGTCTTGCGCAAACGCAGCGCGCCCTTCAATACCACGATCAAAATGGACGGCAACAAAGCCGTGTTCAGCGCCAGCTGAACACGGTGCATTATTTACAAGTATTTGATTTTATTTATAAATTTAGGGCGATTTTCAAGCCCATTACGGCCCCTCATCGGCCGGGGTGCGCAGCTTGCGCTGCGGGTACACCTTGGCCGGATGTTTTTTCAATGCTTCCTCATCAACATCGATGCCCAGCCCCGGCGCCGTCGGCAAATCGATGTAGCCGTTTTTCGGTTTCAGCTGGTTCGGTGAAATGGTGTCGCAGAAATCGACGAAGGGCAGGAAATACTCGGTGATGATGAAGTTGGGCATCGTCGCCGACGCATGCACCGTCGACGCCAGCGCGACCAGCGTCGAGTTGTAATTGTGCGGTGACATGGCAACGAGGAAAGACTCCGCCATCGCGGCGATTTCCTTCAGTTCCAGGATGCCACCGACACAGGCGACGTCGGGATTGAGGATGTCGGCAGAACGTTTTTCCAGCAGCGGCCGGAATCCGGTCTTGGTATAGGTCGCCTCGCCGATCACCACCGGCACACCGATCTCGCGGCGGATCTGCGCCAGTTCATCAGGGAATTCCGCCTGGCAGGATTCCTCCATCCAGTAGAGATCAAACTCGGCCAATTGTTTGTCCAAGCGAATGGCATGCATCGGCGCAAGCCGGCGATGCTGTTCAATCAGCAGATCGACGTCGGGACCGACCGCGTCACGGATGGCCTTCACCACGCTGATCGCGCGTTTCTCGTGCTCTTTCGGTATCCAGGTACGCCACGGCGAGGGCAGCGGATCGAATTTCATCGCGGTGAATCCCTGCTTCACCACTTTTTCCGCAGCACGCGCGTAATCCGCGGGCTCCTTCATGCCGTAACTCCAGCCATTGGCATAGACGCGGATTTTTTCGCGGTACTTGCCGCCGAGCAGGTTGTAGACCGGCTGTTTGGTCGCCTTGCCGACGATGTCCCACATGGCCTGTTCGATGCCGCTGATCGCACAGAACAGCTCCACCGAGCCGCGGCGCGCGGCGTAATCGTCAAAGGCAAACTGGGTGAAATGCTTGATGTCGAAAGGACTGCGACCGACCATGTACGGGCCCAGCGCATTGAGCTGCGCCATCACCGCAGTGTCGCGGTCGTATTGCGAGTAGGCCTCACCCCAGCCGTGGATGCCGGCATCGGTTTCGACTTTGACGAAGATCAGGTTCTTGCGCCAGCCCGGATGCACGGCGTAACTTTTGACGGCGGTGATTTTCATGGGAATGCCCTTCGGTACGTGATTCGGACAGGAACAGCGATGCGGATAAAAACTCGAGGGCCCGAATCTAGGCGCCGCGCGCAAGCCGTGTCAAGAAAGTCCCGCGATGGTCCATCATGCGGGAAGCTTCATAAAATAATCTTCACGGCACATTAAATCGGAAGATGAGGAAAAACGTGGTCCAGGCTTCAGGCCGTGCGTGGTCTGGTTCCGCCGCGCAACATACCCGGTTCACATCGTGCGCGGCTGCAGTTTCAGCAACTGACCGATGCGCTCCGCACTCTTCAGGCCGCTGCCGGTCAGCACCAGCACGGTTGTTTCATTGCGACCGATGACGCCGGCCTCCAGCCACTGGGTCAGACCGGCGGCAGCCGAGGCCGATGTCGGCTCGACGAAAAGCCCCATGTGTGCCAGCGTTGCAAGCGCGGCAACGATTTCATCTTCACTGACCGCGGCAATCGCGCCCCCCGACAGCCGCACTGCGCGCACCACTTCCCGCAAGCGAGTCGGCTGCGATGAAGCAATACCCTCAGCCACCGTAGGCGTCACCGTGACCGGGACCGGCGCTTCGCCGCCCGACTGCCATGCGGCATGGCAGGGCGCACAGTTCGCCGCCTGCACGCCGAATATGCGCGGACGCTTTTTGATTTCACCGTTGCGCAGCAATTCGTCGAAACCGCGGTCGAGGCCCAGCACATTGCTGCCGTAACCCAGTGGCGTCACCACATTGTCGGGCGCGCGGAAACCAAGCTGCTCCCACAGCTCGTACGCCAGCGTCTTGGTGCCTTCGATGAAATAGGGCTGCCAGTTGTGGCTGGCATAGAAAATTTCGCTGCTCATGCGCATGGCCGCATCGGCCACGTCCTGGCGCGCGCCCGGCACGGTCACCACATCGGCGCCGCAGGCGGCGATCTGGGCGATTTTCGGATAGGACGCCGTTTCCGGCACCAGGATGCGGCAGCGCATGCCGGCTGCCGCCGCATAGGCCGACAGCGAAGCGCCGGCATTGCCCGAGGAATCCTCCAGCACATGGTCGATGCCGCGGCTTTTCAGATAACTGACCATCACCGTCATACCGCGGTCCTTGAACGAACCGGTGGGCATCATGAATTCCAGTTTGAATTGCGCCGCAATCCCGCCCCAGTCACGGCGCAGCAGCGGCGTACCGCCCTCGCCCAGCGAAACGCTGTGCCGCGCATCCACCGCGATGGCCTTTGCATAACGCCACACCGAACGATCAGCGGCGTTGATGTCTGCGCGTTTCAGACCCGGCGCCTCAGACAGATTCAAATAGGCGCCGTCATCGCCGCACCACCGCGCCGAGTCCGAAGAATAACGCGCCGCATTCCGGGAATCTACATAATCCATTGATTTTATTATCTTATTTAACGAGCTTTGACCGATGCAAGGGGTGACGAATCCAGACCTCGACAAAAAAGAAGGCAGGCGCATGGCGCCTGCCTTCTTCGATTGTAGCGCGGCCCGCGTCTCGCGCGGCGCGCTGCGATGCACTACGCCGATTACTTGACCATTTCGTCCTTGGCCTTGGTTTCCTTGGATTTCTTCGACTTCTTGGTTTTCTTCGGCTTGTCCGACTTGGCTTTTTTCGGCTTGTCCGCCTTGGCCTTTTTCGGGGCTTCCGCCTTGGCATCCACCGACTTCTGCGGCTCAGCCTTGGCCGGAGCGGCAGCCGGCGCTGCCGGCGTCGCAGGGGTTGCCGGCGCGGTCTGGGCGACGGCATTGAAGGTTACTGCGGCAAAAATGCCGGCAAGCAGGGTGGTCAACAGTTTGCTCATGATCTCTCCATGTATTCTGGTTTCGGCTCGCGTTGTTGCGATGCAACCCGAACTTTTCGGGTCGTATGCCTGTAACGCAGGCGCCACAGCCCGGTTGACGAGGCGCCGTGTTCGCGGTGTTAACATCCACTCCCGTCGCCAATCCACGACAGCGGAGGAATACACATGGAACTCGGACTCAAGGGCAAAAGCGCGCTGATCACCGGCGGCTCCCGCGGCATCGGGCTCGGCGCAGCCCGTCTGCTCGCGCAGGAAGGCTGCAACCTGCATCTGGCCGCGCGCAGCGCAAAAGACCTGGACGATGCACGCAGCCGCATCACCGGTGAACACGCGGTGACCGTCGATTGCCACGCCGTCGATCTCGGTGACTCCAAAAACGCCGTCGCCCTGGGCCGGGAATGCGCCAACGTCGACTTCCTGATCAACAACGCCGGCGCGATTCCGCAGGGCACACTCGATTCGCTGGACGACAGCACGTGGAAACATGCCTGGGATCTCAAGGTCTTCGGTTTCATCGACATCACCCGCGAAATCTACAAGCGCATGCGCGAGCGCAAAAGCGGCGTCATCGTCAACGTGATCGGCGCTGCCGGCGAACGGCCGGTGGCCAGCTACATTGCCGGCAGCATGGGCAATGCCGCGTTGATGGCAATGACCCGCGCCCTGGGCGCGGAGAGCCCGGAATTCGGCGTACGCGTGGTGGGCATCAATCCCGGCGGCACCGCGACCGACCGCGCCGTAAAGCGGCTGAGCGAGCGCGCGACAAAGGAATTGGGCAAAGCCGAGCGCTGGCCGGAACTGCTGGGCAAATCGCCCTTCGGCCGCATGGCCTCGGTGGAGGAAATCGGCGCGCTGGTGGCTTTTCTCTGCTCGCCGCTGTCGGGCTATACCACCGGCACCATCATCACGGTCGACGGCGGCGCCAGCAGCCGCCGCGCCTGAGCCGCCGCCGGCGGCTTATTTCGGGACTGCGGCTGGCGCCGCGCCCCCCGGAGGGGCCTGCTTCGCGGCACGATACTCTGCATCCACGGCGCTGACCTCCTGATCATAGGCCTTTTGCGCCGCGGTAATCCGGCCGCGGGCCGCATCCAGCGCTTTCTGCGCGGCATCGAGTTCGCGCTTGCGCAGATCCGCTTGCTGCTGCGCGGCGCTGTGCGCGTCACGCAGATTGATGACATCCTGCTCCGCCAGTTTGGCGTCGTAACGCGCCTGCTGCAGCTCACGATAGGCGACACCGGCGCGATACTGGCCCTGGCGGATGGCGCCGCCCCGGTCGTCCACCGGCGCCGCCGTCTGCGCCGGCGACAGACCCGGAACAAACAGCACCGCCAGCAAGCACGGCAATAGAATCTTCATAGGTGTCTTTCCGTTTTTCCCTTGCTTTTGCTTTTCGTTTGCATCCGTTTTTCCTTGCGTCGTTTCGCGTACGCTTTCACGAAGCCGCGCGCGCATCCTCGCGCGCCCACCATGCCGTCGCATCCCGCTGTGTCCACGGATGGGCCACGGCCAGGGCTTCCAGCGCCGCGAGTATGACCACCATGTCGTGCGGCCGTTCACTGCGCTCCTTGGCCAGGCAGCGCGTGATCAGGTCTGCAAGCCGCGCGGGCACCTGCGGCGCAAAATCCCTGATGTCCGGTACCGGCGCATGCAATACCTGGTACGTCAGATCATGCTCGCCTGCCGCCTCGTAGGGCGGACGACCGGCGAGCAGGTGGAATGCCGTCGCACCAACGGCATAGATGTCGGAACGGTTGTCGGCATCGGCCGCATTGCGCAGGCGCTCCGGCGCCATGTACACCGGGGTGCCGACAACGCGCTGGAACTGGGTGATGTTGCGCGACTGCAGGGTCGTCAGGTCCTTGACCAGGCCAAAGTCGAGAATCTTGACCACATCATATTCGCCGGCCCGCTGGCACAGCATCAGGTTATGCGGCTTGATGTCGCGGTGAACGAGGCCACGGCCATGCGCTTCGCGCAGCGCGCCGCAGGCCTGGCGCAAGACATGAATCACCCGCGCCACCGGCAACGGTCCCTCGGCATCCATGATTTCGTCCAGCGAACGGCCTTCCAGATATTCCATCACATAGTAAAAAACGCCATCCGGCGTACGGCCGTAATCGTAGATGCCGATGGTGTTGGGATGCACCAGCTGGCTGGCCAGGCGCGCTTCGCGCTCGAATCGCGCAATCACTTCGTCGGTGGCGAGATGGGATTTGAGCAGCTTGATCGCCGTCGGACGCTTCAGCAGCGCGTGGCGCGCCAGATAGACCGTGCCCATCGCGCCTTCGCCGAGTTGCCGCTCCAGCCGGTACTGGCCGATGACTTGCCCGTCTGTGGCGGCCAGGCGCAAACGCCGCACATTCCACATCGACCACAGCACGGCCAGCAGCGCCAGTCCCACCAGGGTGCCGAGCAGGCCGAAGGCAAAATTGAGGTAGCGCAGCGGCGCATAGGCCTCCTCGCGCGACATTTCCACCGCGACGGCAAAATCATACTCCGGCAGCCAGCGCCAGGCGCCGATGACTTCGGCGCCGCGATAATTGCGATAGGGCTGCAGGATCGCGCCGCGCAATTCGGCCGGATCGGTTTTGCCGCGCGCCGCACCCGCCAGCGCGGCGAGACGGGTCAGCGGGGCGGCAGCCCAGTCGGCCGGCAATTTATGGCCTTCGGCAAACGCGCCGCCAGGATCGCGGACCTGCACCTGCAGCGCCCCGTCGCCCGAATCCCGCGGCAGGGCGCCAGCTGCCCGCAGTTCAGCGGCATAACGGCTGTCGGAAATCATCAGCCCATCGGCTGTCAGGGCATAGACTTCACTGCCGGGCCCCAGCCGGGCGGCGCCGAGTATCCCGGTGAAACGGCTGTCGGCGTAGTGTGCAAAACCCAGGCCGGCAACCGCGCGGTCGGACGAATCCAGTATGGGTGTCTTGAACCAGACCATCGGCCGCGCGAACACCGCACTCGGTTCGCCTTCGATGCGATCGCGCTCGCGGTAGGGCCGCACAAAACGCGTGGCGCCGCCCAGCACATCGCGCACGGCGGCCAGGTATTCGCCGGGACTGATGCGCCGGCCCAGATATTCCGGCGCAGCCGAAGCGACAATGACTCCCTGCCGATCCACCACGTTATAGGCTACGGCGCCCGATTCCTTCAGCGCCGGCGCGAGCGCGGCGGCAAAAGCCTGCCGCGCCCGCGTCTGGCCGGCAACCGTGCTGGCGGAAGACAAATCCGTGATCGCCGCGCGGATGCGCGGTTGCGCCGCCCAGTGCCTGACTTCGCTCTTGCGGTCTTCGATCCACAGGGTCAATGCCTGCACTTCGGCATCCAGCACGGCGCTCAGTCCGGCAGAGCGCATGCCCCGCAGCGACTGCTCGATGCCGGAGTAAGCCCAGAAACCCAGGGCGATCAGCCCGATCGCAAACACCAGCGCAGCGGCGTTGACGCGCGCGTTGGCCGCAATCAGGCGCAGCGCCAGGCGGCTGACAGCATCGCTGTCAACGCCCGGCGGCGTGGCAATGGCCTTATCGGCAGGAACGGGCGCGGGATCCGGCATGCGCCCATGATACCGCCGCACCCGGGCATCACGGGAACGGCGTCATCGGCACCGGAAACTAGGGCAGCAACACCGTCGAACCGGTGGTCTTGCGCGATTCGAGATCACGATGCGCCTGTGCGGCTTCCCGCAGCGGGTAACGCTGGTTGATCGTGATTTTCACCGCCCCCTTCTTCACCACCGCAAACAGTTCGCGGGCCGCCGTGAGCAGGTCTTCGCGGGCCGAGGTGTAATTGACCAGCGTCGGCCGCGTCAGGTACAGCGAACCTTTCTGCGCCAGGATGCCGATGTTGACCGGCGCCACGGCGCCCGAGGCATTGCCGAAACTCGCCATCAGCCCGAGTGGCGCAAGGCAATCCAGCGACTCCATGAAAGTATCCTTGCCGACGCCGTCAAACACCACCGGCACGCCCTTGCCCTTGGTGATGGCCTTGACCCGTTCCGACAGTTTTTCCCGCGACATCACGACAACATGTTTGCAGCCGGCCTTTTTTGCCAGCGCCGCCTTTTCATCGCTGCCGACGGTGCCGATCACGGTGGCGCCGAGGTGCTTCGACCATTGGCAGAGAATCTGGCCCACACCGCCCGCCGCGGCATGGACGACGATGGTGTCGCCCTTTTTGACGCGATAGGTGCGGCGGCACAGGTACCAGGCCGTCATGCCCTTCAGCATCATCGCCGCCGCGGTTTCATCCTTGATGCCGGCGGGGATTTTCACCAGCCGCGCCACCGGGCGCAGCAGCACTTCGGCATACGCGCCGATGGGCTGGGCATAGGCCACATGGTCGCCGACCTTGAATTCCCGGACCTTGGGTCCGACTGCCTCCACGATACCCGCGCCTTCCGAACCCAGCGTCAGCGGGAGCGGCATCGGATAAAGGCCGGAACGGTGGTAGGTGTCGATGTAGTTCAGCCCGACCGCGGTATTGCGGACACGGACTTCGCCGGGACCGGGGTCAGCCACCGTGACTTCCTCCCAGCGCATCTGCTCCGGCCCGCCGTTCTGATGTATGCGTATGACATGCGGCATGCGAGTCTCCAGAAAAAAAAGGCGGCCAAGCTCGTTGAAAGTTAAGGCCGCCCGTCAGGTTTATTCAGCCTTGATGCCGGCGTCGCGGACCACTTTCGACCACTTGGTCGTTTCGGCCTTGATGAATTTGCCGTAATCCACCGAATTCTTGTAATCGACATCGGCGCCCTGCGAATCAAACTTTTTCTGCATCTCAGGGTTGTTCACCACCTTGGCCACCGCCGCTTCCAGCGTGCGCACGATGGCCGGGGATACACCGGCCGGCGCGAGTATGCCCCACCAGTTGTTGGCTTCATAACCAGGTACGGTTTCGGCGACGGTCGGCGTGTTGGGGAAGGCACTGTTGCGCTTGGCGCTGCCGACGGCGAGCAGCCGCAACCGGTTGCTCTGGATGTGCGGCACCAGCTGCAGCAGCGAGCCCATGGTGATCTGCGTGTTGCCGGCAATCACGTCCGCCATCGCCGGACCGCCGCCCTTGAACGGGATGTGCACGATGTTGATCTTCGCCTGCAGCTTCAGCAGTTCCGTGCTCAGGTGCTGGAAGCTGCCGATGCCGGCGGTGGCGTAATTCAAAGAACCCGGCTTTGCCTTGGCCATGTCGATCAGGTCCTTGGTGGTTTTCACCGCCATTTTCGGATTCACGGTCAGCGCGCTGGGGCCGGTGCCGATCAGCGCGATGGGGGTGAATGATTTCTCCGGGTTGAAACGCACCTGCGACTTGTAGATCGAAGGGTTATAGGCAAAGGCCACTGATGCGATCAGCAGCGTGTGCCCGTCCGGCTGCGAAGTGGCGGCGATTTCGGAACCGATGATGCCGCCGGCGCCGCCGCGGTTGTCGATGACCACCTGCTGGCCGAGCAAGGGACTCAGATCGCTGGCGACCAGGCGGCCGACGATATCGTTGCTGCCGCCGGGCGGGAAAGGCACGATGACGCGGATCGGTTTGGTCGGCGCCCAGTCAGCAGCCTGAACCAATACCGGCAGCACCATGGCTGCCGCGATCATGCCGCCGAGGGCGGGTTTGAGGAATTTTTTCATCGTGTGTTCTCCAAAAAATATCAATAAAATCAAATACTTACATACATACTCTACTCTCTTTACTTCCCTGCCGACTGCAAGGCCTGGCGCAATTCGCCCGTGACACGCGAGGCCTCGGCCATGATGAACGCGATCTCGCTGTTGGTGGTGATGAAGCGCGCACCGCGGCGGATGTATTCCATCTGCCGCACCAGATTGCGGTCGCCGCCAACACCGGCAATCTTGCCGTGACGAACCGCGGACGCAATCACTTTTTCGATGGCCGCCGCGCCTTCGGGATCGCCGAATTGCCCCGGTTTGCCCAGCGCCGTCAGCAGATCGTTGGCGCCAACGTGGATGACATCCACCCCTTCGACCGCAGCGATGGCATCAATGTTCTCGACACCGGCACGATTTTCGATCATGCACACCACCAGCGTGTTTTCCTGCAGCGCAGGCACCGCATCGGCAGTGGACATCGGGCGATAATCGAAAATCGCATAACCGCCGGAGACCGAACGCCTGCCGATCGGCGGAAATTTTGCGCGGTTCACCGCGCGTTTCGCTTCTTCAGCCGTGCTGATGTCGGGAAACACAATGCCGGTGACGCCGTTGTCGAGCAGCAGTGAGGTGTCCGGATCGTCGCAGCTGCGCACCCGCACCAGCGGCGCGATGCCGCAGCCCAGCGCCGCCTGCGCAATATGGCCGATGGTCTCGAGATTGAACAGCGAATGCTGGATATCGATGAAAATGAAATCGTGGCCGCTGGATTTTGCGATGCGCGCGATGTCGCCGGAGCGCGCCAGGCGCACATTCATGCCGAGCGCGACCTTGCCCTCGCGCATCATGGTTTTCACCGGATTGACTGCAGTGACCTTCCCGGCCATGTTTTTCTCCCCCATCATGTTGCAAATCGACCGCGCTCGTTTCCGTTTCCGGCCGGGATCAATCCGGTCCGCGGCAAAACTGGTGGGTCGTGTTGGACTCGAACCAACGACCAAGGGATTATGAGTCCCCTGCTCTAACCGACTGAGCTAACGACCCGTGCGGAAAATGTCCCTTTGCGCCCTGCGTCCGGCCCAACGGACCCGGATTTACAGACAGTTTCTCGGGGCCGGACCGAAAGCGGACTATTTTATCACCACGGCGGGGATTAACCCTCCGCAGGCAACCAGCCCCCCAGCGAGGCCTCCCAATGGTGTGCGCCAGTGTCTGCAGGCTGGGGCCCCCGCCACTGGAATGGGTCACGGCGATATAATGACGATGTCACAATCGAGGCCACGGTGCCGTGGCCGCATAATCCCCGACCGCCCTGCTTGCGGAAATCATAGCCGATGAGCCTCAAACACAAACACTTCGCTTGTGCGCAGGTGGTGGCTGCGCTGATGTTGCCCTCCTTGGCACAGGCTTCCTTCCTTCCTCCGGAAATGATGGACGCGGCGGCAGGATATATCGCATGGTTCGTGGTTTTTCTTGTGCCCATCGGCGGAATCATCCTGTTCTGGCTGGTGCATGTAATGCCGGAAAAGATCGCTGAAAAGCGCCATCACCCGCAGAAAGACGCCATACACACCCTGTGCCTGCTGTCGCTGTTTTTCGGCGGACTGCTGTGGCCGCTGGCCTGGCTGTGGGCGTACATGAAACCGGTGACTTACCAGCTCGCCTACGGTACTGACAAGCATGAAGACTATTTCCACGAAATGGCTGTAAAGGCGCGCGCCGGACAACTGACCGAGGACGATCTTGCCGACCTGCGCGACGAACTCGATATTCTGGCCGCCAAAGGCACATTGCCGGGGAAACTGAAAGCACTGCGCAAGGAACTGGCGATACAGTCCGCGCCGGCCGTCGCCGAACCCCGCGGGGAGCCTGCCTGATGGAAGCCCTGCTGCTCGCGATCTACTCGTTCTTCGTCTGGCTGATTTTCATCAAGAAGAAATGGCTGCCCTGGAATACGCCCTGGAAAGTCACGGTCGTGATCATTCCCGTCGTCGGCATGGCCACAATGATCCTGACGCTCAATGTCGTTGCGCCTTCGACGAACGATGTGCGCGTCATCAAATACGTGGTGCAGGTGATCCCGCAGGTGCGGGGGCGGGTCATTGAGGTGCCGGTTGAACCCAATCGGCTGGTGAAAAAGGGCGAATTGCTGTTTCGCATTGACCCGACCCAGTATCAGAACGAATTGAGCGCCGGCAAAGCCAAGCTGGCTGCAGATGAAGCAAGGCTGGCGCAATCAGCGGCCAATCTCGCGGACGCCTCGGCCGGCGCACGTCAGTTGCAGGAACAGCTGAAGTCCGCGAGCGGTCAGCTCAGCGCGCTGCAACCCAGACTCGATCTGGCGCGCTTGCGGGTGCGGCAAAACCGTGAGCTGGTAAGCACGGGCGCCGGCGACCGTTTTGCCCTGGAACAGGCCGAAGCCAATGTGATCGAGCTCGAAGGGCAGATCGCAACCGCCAAGGCCAATGAAGCGCAGGTTGCACAGAAAATTTCCGGGCAGGTCAACGGCGAGCAGGCTTCGGTCGCCGCCGCGCGGGCCCAGTTTGCAACCGCCAAAGCGCAGGTCGATGCCAGCCGCGCCGATCTGTCCAGCGCGCAGTGGAATCTTGACCAGACCGCGGTTTATGCGCCAGCCAATGGCTATGCCATCAATGTGCAGCTGCGTCCAGGCTCCTTCGTCACCGCATTCCCGGTTGCGCCGGCAATGAGCTTCGTCGAAGAGGCTTACCAGGTCATCGGCCTGTACCAGCAAAACGAATTGACCATGGTGGAACCCGGCAACGAAGCTGAAATCTCGCTGAGGATGTATCCGGGCCGGGTGATCAAGGCCAAAGTGGACTCGATCATCTGGGCACAGGGGCAGGGCCAGGTCATGCAGTCGGGAGCGCTGCCGCAGACCGGTGCGTTTCCGCAGGTGCCCGGGCGCTTCCCGGTAAAACTTGCGGTGGCCGAAAAGGATCAGGACCTGTTTCTTGCCGCGGGCGCCCTGGGAGATGGCGCGGTCTACACCGAGCACCTCGCCTTTCTTCACATCATACGCAAGGTCATCCTGCGCGTCGGCTCCATCACCAATTACCTCGTCTTGAAACTGCACTGATGTCATTCTTCATCGCTGCCCGCAGATTCATCGCGGCATTTCTTGCAATTGCCGCGGGCGGCTGCGTGCTGTCCTCACCGCCTGCCGGCGATGAGCTGCGTCATCAGGCATTGCCGAACACGGCCGTCCCGGCGGCATGGAAAACATCCGGCTATTCCGCTGATCCGGTTGCGGACCGCTGGCTGGCATCTTTCAATGACCCTGCATTATCGGCACTGGTCAGCGAAGCGCTGCTCTACAACACCGATCTGCAGGCGGCGGCGGCACGCGTCGAGCAGGCGGCCGGATACCTGAAAGTTGCCGGCAGTTCGCTGCTGCCCTCCGTATCCTTGGCTGGCATCACGGGGAGCAAATCCGGCAGCGGCGGACTCGAGGGTGTCTTCCTGCATGCCTCGTTGGAACTCGACGTCTGGGGTCGCGTGCGTTATGGCCAGGCCGCCGCAGAAGACCAGGCGGCAGCAACGGCCGCAGACTACGCCTATGCGCGCCAGTCGCTGGCGGCGATGGTGGCAAAAAGCTGGTTCATGGCGATCGAGACGGGGCTACAGCAGACCATCGCGCAGGACATGTTGCGCGCCTCCGAATCCCTGTTGCAGCTTGCGCAGGATCGGCTGCGCGTCGGCAGCGGCAACGAATTGGCGGTTGCCGAAGCACAAGTCGGCGTCACCGGTTATCGCGATGCCCTGAAGCAGATCACTCGGTCGCGCACTCAATCTTTGCGTGCACTTGAGACATTGCTTGGTCGTTACCCGGCCGCGGAAATCAAGGTCGCGCAGGCCTTGTCACCGATGCCGCCGCTGGTGCCAGTCGGCATGCCTTCACAACTGCTGGAACGCCGGCCCGACGTGATCGCCGCGGAACGCCGTGTCGCCGCAGCATTCAACCGCATCGGCGAAGCACGTGCGGCCCAGCTTCCGCGCATCAGCCTGACTGCCGGGGGCAGCGATGTTTCCAGCGATCTGATCGTGCTGAAAAACCACGATAATCCGGTATGGAGTCTGGGCGCCAATCTGATCGCCCCTCTGTACCAGGGCGGCGCCTTGCGCGCACAGGTAGAGATCCGATCAGCCGAGCAGAAACAGGCGCTGGCCCAGTACGCGGGTGCGGGGCTGCGCGCTTTTGGCGAAGTCGAAGGTGCACTTACGGCGGAACGCACGCTGCGCGAGCGCAGTGCCCTGCTTGATGCCGCCGTTCGTGACAATGAGCGCGCGGTGGATCTCGCAAAAATCCAGTACCGCATCGGCGTCATTGATCTGCGTACGGTTGAGCAACGCCAGATTGCGCTTTATGCCGCTCGCACCTCGCAACTGCGCGTACAAACGGAACAGCTGGCACAGCGCATCAATCTGCATCTCGCCCTTGGCGGAGGATTCGACGAACCGGCATCCGTTCCAGCAGCAACCGGCAGCCCGGCCGCCACTGCCGTAGCCGGCCCCTGATCATGCTGAAATGAAAAACGCCCGCATCAATACGGGCGTTTTTCATTCAGGTCAGCTCAACTCTCGTTGTCGAGAAAACTGCGCAGACGCTCCGAACGCGAGGGGTGGCGCAGTTTGCGCAGCGCCTTGGCTTCGATCTGGCGGATGCGTTCACGTGTGACGTCAAACTGCTTGCCGACCTCTTCCAGCGTGTGATCGGTGTTCATCTCGATGCCGAAGCGCATGCGCAGCACCTTGGCTTCGCGCGGCGTCAGAGTATCCAGCACGTCGCCGGTGACGTCGCGCAGGCTGCCGTAAACCGCGGCATCGCTCGGCGCCATCGTCGACTGGTCTTCGATGAAATCGCCAAGGTGCGAATCGTCGTCGTCGCCGATCGGTGTCTCCATCGAAATCGGTTCCTTGGAAATCTTCAGGATCTTGCGGATTTTCTCTTCGGGCATTTCCATTTTCTCGGCCAGCGTCGCCGGATCCGGCTCGGAGCCGGTCTCCTGCAGGATCTGCCGCGAAATGCGATTCATCTTGTTGATGGTCTCGATCATGTGCACGGGGATGCGGATCGTGCGCGCCTGATCAGCGATCG
>CAZSIR010000055.1:0-16582 GCA_964606765.1 uncultured Bordetella sp.
GCAGATCATCGGCTCCAACAGCTTCTACGACGAAAACCTGAAGGCGCTGATGGACCTGATCCAGCAGGGCAAAATGAAACCGGTGATCGACGAGGTGATGCCGCTGCAGGACGCGGCCAAGGGCCTCAAGCTGATCGAAGACCGCGAAGTCTTCGGCAAGGTCATCATCAAACCCTGAAAACAGCATCTTGCGCCACAGAGACCACAGAGAAAAGGCAGAACCTGGCATGCCCCGGGTTTTACTCTGTGATCTCTTTGTCCTCTGTGGCCCAAAGCTTTTGACCTTGATTTTTGCACCTCAATGACTATTCCCCTTCCCGAACCACGAGGCTATCCGGGCAATCTTGGACTGGCATTTGCCGCGCACGCCCGCGCGGCGCGCCCGGCCATAGTCGACCTGCGCGATGCAAAGCAGCCAAAGCCGGTCAGCTACCGTGAACTGGACGCCGCCTGCAACGCAGTGGCGCGCGGCCTGGTTCGCGCCGGCCTGCGCGCCGGCGACCGCATCGGCATCCTGTCGCTGAACCGCGTCGAGTTCGTGATGACGCTGCTCGGCGCGATGCGTGCCGGCGTGGTACCGGTTCCGGTCAACATCAAGCTGGCCGCCGACAGCATCGCCTTCATCCTCGGCGATGCCGGCGCAAAACTGGTTTTTGCCGAACCTGCGCTGCGTCACCTCTGCCCGTCCGGCCTGCGCGCCGTCGTTTATGACGACAAGGGCGCGGATGCCTTTGATGCTTTCATCGACCACGGTCCGTTTACCGCTTTTGAACCTGCCGCAGACTCGGTCGCGATCCAGCCCTATACCTCGGGTTCGACCGGCCGCCCCAAAGGCGTGCTGCTGACGCATTACGGCCAGAACTGGAGCCGGCGCATTCTCGCCCACACGCGAGGCACCACGGAACACGACGCCATCCTCGTTGCCGCACCGCTGTACCACAAGAACGCGCTGAACGCGATCAAGCAGGGTCTCACCGCCGGCGCCATGCTGCCCCTGCTGCCGCAGTTCAATGTTGAACGCTACATCGACGCCATCGGCCATTACCGCTGCAGCGTGATCTCGGGCGTGCCGACCATGATGTCCATGGTGCTTGCGCGCAAGGACCTGCTGGAAAAAATCGATACCGGCTCGGTGCGCACCATCATGATGGGATCCGCGCCCTCTTCGCCGCAGCTGTTGCGTGAACTGAGCGTGCATTTCCCCAATGCCGAGCCGCTGGTGGTGTACGGCGTGACCGAAGGCGGGCCGGTGCCGCTGGGGCCGCACCCCGAAGGCAAGCCGCGGCCCGAGGGCTCGATCGGCACACCCTACCCCGGCACCGAAGCCAGACTGATCAATGGCGCGACGCCGGACGAAGGCGAACTGATTGTCAAAAACCCGGGCATCCTCTCCGGCTACCACAACCTGCCGGAAGAAACCGCCAAACGCATCCGCGACGGCTGGTACCACACGGGGGACGTGTGCCGGCGTGATGCTGAAGGATTCTATTTTTTCGTCGGACGCACCGACGACATGTTCGTCTGCGGCGGTGAAAACATATTCCCGATCGAGGTCGAACGGCTGCTGGAGCGCCACCCCGCCGTACACCAGGCCTATGTCATGCCCTTCGACCACGAACTGAAGGGCAAGGTACCCTACGCGTTCATCGTGCTGCGCAACGGCAGCAGCACCGGCGAAGAGGAACTCAAACAGTTCGCACTCGCCAACGGCCCGGCCTACCAGCATCCGCGCCGCGTTTTTTTCCTCGAACAGCTGCCGCTGGCAGGCACCAACAAGGTTGACCAGCAGCGCCTGCGCGCGCTGGCCGCGGCCTGACCCGGATTCATCCCCATCACCCAGCCCCATTAATCCACCGGAGCACAAGCAATGCCTGAAGAAAAAATCACCGTCGAAAAACTCCAGCAGCTGATCACCCGCGGACCCTTCAACCAGTGGCTCAATTTCAGCGTGCTGAAGTCCGACGACAGCGGCATTGAGCTGAAAGCCGGCTGGCGCGAAGAATGGGTGGTCAACCCGGAGCGCCGCTACACCCACGGCGGCATCCTCGCCGCCATCGTCGACGTTGCCGCCGACTATGCGATTGCGGCGCAGCTCGGACGGCCCGTGCCGACCATCGACATCCGTGTCGACTACCACAAGGCGGCGATGCCCGGCGACCTGACCGCCAAGGCCAAAGTCGTGCGCATGGGCAGCCAGTATTCAACCGCGGAAGCCTTGGTGTACGACAAGGACGGCGCGCTGGTGGCCAGCGGCCGCGGCACCTACTTCACCGCGCCGCCGAAATAACCGGCATCCTCCAGCGCCTTATGCCCGAAGTCCTCGAATCCCGGATCCACGCCAGCGCACCCGCGCACCGGATGCATTTCAATCTGGTGCTGCAGCGCCTCGCGCTGGTGGCGGTGATCGTTGCCGTATGGTGGCTGCTCGCGCTGCGCGTGCCGCATTACGTGCTGCCCGGTCCGACGCGGGTATGGGAGGCACTGACACTGATCGCCGCCAACGGCAACCTGTGGCAGGACCTCGGCATCACACTGGGCCGTGTCGCCACCGGCTTCATCCTGGCCACGCTGGTCGGACTGCCGCTGGGCATCGTCTTCGGCGCCAACAAGCGGCTCGGCGAATTCTTCGAACCGATCATCCCGGTGATGAACACGGTGTCCTCGGCGATCTGGGCCACCTTTGCCATCATCTGGTTCGGCGTATCCAACGCGACCACGGTGTTTGTGGTGTTCATGACCGCGATGCCGCTGATCATCACCAACGTCTGGCAGGGTACGCGCACCGTCAATGCCGAGTTCATCGAACTGGCGCACGTGCTGCGCATGCCGGCCCGCCGCGTCATGGTCAAGATCTACCTGCCGACCATCCTGCCTTATTTCTTTTCCGGCGCCCGGCTGGCCTTCGGTTTCGGCTGGCGGGTTTCACTGGTCGCGGAAACGCTGGGCTCCTCCAGCGGTGTAGGATACCGGCTGCGCCAGGCCGCCGACCTGATCCAGACCGATCAGGTGTTTGCCTGGACACTGACCCTGGTGGTCATGATGGCGGTGCTCGAAATGGGCATCCTGCGCCCCCTGGAAAATCACCTGTTCCGCTGGAAAAAAGAGGCCGAGCAATGAAAGCGCAAGCGCGTTCCCGCAGCAAGGGGAACAACAAACGACGCCTCATCGTTGCGATGACGGGCGCCTCCGGATCGATCTACGGCATCCGCATCCTCGAACGCCTGCGCAGCATCGGCGGCTGGGAATCCCATCTCGTGGTATCGGAAGCTGGCGTGCTCAATGCCTGGCACGAGCACGGCATGGATCGCAAGGCGCTGCACAAGCTGGCCGACGTCTGCCATAACGTGCGCGACATCGGCGCCACCATTGCCAGCGGCTCCTTCATCACCGCCGGCATGGTCGTCGCCCCCTGCTCGATGAAAACCCTCGCGGGCGTGGCCCATGCATTCGCCGACAACCTGATCACCCGTTCGGCTGACGTCATCCTCAAGGAGCGGCGCCGACTGGTGCTGATCACCCGCGAAGCGCCGCTGAACCTCGCGCACATCCGCAACATGGAAGCCGTGACGTTGATGGGCGGCGTGATTTTCCCGCCGGTGCCCGCGTTCTACAGCGGCGGCAAAACCATCGATGACCTCGTCAACCACACCGTCGGCCGCGTGCTTGACCTGTTCGAGGTCGAACACGAAACCATCAATCGCTGGGACGGCATTTCCGGCCCCGCGGAACACGCAGACAGAAAGAGCAAATGAACAAACCGCCCTACGCCGACGAAAATTTCCGCGGCTTTCTCGACCGCCTGCGCAGCGAAAAGGAGCTGGTCGACATCAGGCAACCGGTCGACAGCCGGCATATCGCGACCCTGGTCGACCAGTCCGACAAGGCCCTGCTGTTCCACAAGGTCATCGGTTACAAAATGCCGGTGGTGTCCGGCATCATCCGCTCGCAAAAACGCGCCATCATGTCGATGGGCTGCAACAGCTATCCGGAAATCGAGTTCCGCCTGCAGAACGGCATCGAAAACCCGATCGCCCCCAAATACGTCGAAAAAACGCCGCTGAAGGAAGTGATCCAGCTCGGCAAGGAAGTTGACCTGTTCAGCCTGCCGATTCCGATGTTTTCGATTTACGACGGCGGGCCGATGATCACTGCCGGCATCACCATTGCCAGGGATCCGGAGTTCGGCCTCAATTCCGGCATCTACCGCTTCATGGTCAAGGAAAAAAACCTGACCGGCATCGACATCGTCACGCCGAACAACATGCGCCTGTTCGCGCAGCGCGCCTTTGAGCGGGGTGAAGCCTTGCCCATTTCGATCTCGATCGGCAATCATCCCTTTGAAAACCTCGGCTCCGGTTTCCGCGCGCCGCTGGGTACCGACGAGATGGGCATCGCCGGCGGCATCCGCGGCTCCGCCACCGAACTCGCGCAATGCGAAACCATCGACCTGCCCTGCATCGCCGATTCCGAAATCGTGCTCGAAGGCGAAATCCTGCCGACCGGCTGGACCCAGCCGGAGGGCCGCTTCGGCGAATTCACCCGGCTGATGGGCGGCCTGCACTGGAACCCCGTGGTGCGCATCAACGCGATCACGATGCGCAAGGACGCGATCTATTACGCGCTGCACATGCCCTGGGAAAACACCTGGCTGATGGCGCCGACGCGCTACACCCAGATCCGCCGCGCGCTGAAAACCGCCGGCGTGCAGATCGGCGACATCAACGTCACGCTCGGCGGCTGCGGCATGTGGCACGCCATCATTTCCATCAAGAAACAGGCCGGCGAAGGCAAAAACGCCCTGCTCGCCGCGCTGTCGGTGATGGACCTCAAACACGTGGTGGTGGTCGATGACGATATCGACGTATTCAACGCGATGGACGTCGAATGGGCCATCGCCACCCGCGTGCAGGGCGACAAGGACATCATGATCATCCCCGGCAGCCGCGCCAAACCGCTGGATCCCAGTCTGCCGGTGATGCCGCATGGCGTGGTACCGACCGGCGCCAAGGTCGGCATCGATGCGACGATTTCCGAGGGCATTCCGAAGGAACGTTTCGAGCGCATTTCCTACGCTTACACCGACCGCGCAAAAATCGCCGATTACTACAGCGGCAAGGCCGATACCGAACCCGCAGTCGCCTCCGGTGACAAGGCGGTCGCCGAACTCTCCGCCAAAATCGTCGCCGTCGTTGAGAAAACACCAAAATATTATTCAGAGCTCGCCGAGCAGTTCGCCGACTACGATTTCCAGACGGTGGCGCGCGCACTCGGCAAACTGCATGAAGACGGCAAACTGTGGCAGGATCCGCGCGGCCGCATGTGCCTGCGCGATTCACAATTCGCCGCCAAAGTGCCGGTCAAGGGCGGCTGAACAGCATGAACACGGCCACAGCCCAAGCAGCGGCACCCGCAGGCACCGAGTCCGGTGCGATTGCGGTGCGCGGCGTCAGCAAGTGGTTCAACTCGGCGGACGGCAATCAACTGCAGGTGCTCGACGGCATCAACCTGACCATTCCTGCGCAGTCCATCGTCGCGATACTCGGCGCCTCGGGCTGCGGCAAATCGACATTGCTCAACATCATCTCCGGCATCATCCGGCCCGAGCGCGGTGAAATCTGCATCAACGGCATCACGGCAGACCGTTTCAGCGAATGGCGCAGCGTCAGCTACATGTTCCAGGAGGACCGCCTGCTGCCGTGGCGGACCACGATCAAAAACGTCGAGTTCGCGCTGGAAACAGGCGACATGCCGCGTGCCGAGCGCGCATCCCGCGCCCGCGATGCGCTTAAACTGGTCGGCCTGGAAAGCTTCGCCGATGCTTTTCCCTACCAGCTCTCCGGCGGCATGCGCAGTCGCGTCGCCCTTGCCCGCAGCCTCGTGCAGGAACCCTGCATCCTGCTGATGGACGAACCGTTCTCCCGGCTCGATGCACTCACCCGAGCACAGATGCATGAAGAGCTGCTGCGCATCCAGACGCTGAAGAAAATGACCATCGTGTTTGTCACCCACGATGTCGAGGAAGCCGTGGTGCTGGCCGACCGCGTGGTGGTCATGGCGCCGCGCCCGGGCCGCATCCGCGATACCGTGGAGATCGGACTGCCGCGTCCCCGTGACGCCACCGAGCCGGCCACGGCCCGCCTGGCGCATGATCTTAAATCATTGATTTAATTTGTTTTTTAAAGGAGCCCGAGATGACTGCAAAACGTCTGATGATGAGCCTGATGCTGGCCGCCCTGTGTGCCGCCGGCAGCGCGCATGCGCAAAAAATCAAGGTCGGCTACTGGACCAGCGGTTTCAGCCTCGGCTACGGCTCGGTGATGGAGCAGATGAAATTCGCCGAGAAGGAAGGCCTCGATGTCGAATGGGTCAAGTTCGCCGAGGTCAACGGCCCGACGCGCGCCATCGTGCCGCAGACCATCGACCTCGCCTTCGGCGCGCCTTCCACCGCATCGATGAGCATCGCCGCCGACGGCGTTCCGGTGAAAATCGTGCTCGCCTCGCAGATCGCCGAAGCGCAGATCGTCGTGCCCGCCGGTTCCCCGATCAAAAGCGTCGCTGACCTCAAGGGCAAGAAAATCGGCATGTCCCCGCCGGGCAGCGCCACCCACGCCATCGCCAGCGCGGTGCTGCAGGGCGTCTACGGCATGAAACCCGGCGATTACAGCGTGGTGCCGGGCAATGAAGGCCGGCTTTCCCAGTTCCTGCTGCAGAAGGAAGTCGATGCAGCGGTGATCCGCTCGGTGACCATCGCCCAGATGAGCGACGACATCAAGCTGACCTACCTCGCCAGCGTGGTCGATGACTGGAAAAAACTCACCAAGGGCACGGCTGCGCCCATCCTCGCCGTGACCATCGTGCACAGCGATTACGTCGCGAAGAATCCGGAAGCCGTCGCCAAGTTCATCGCCGCGATGCGCAAGACCCTGGAGTACGGCTCCAAGAACAAGGCCAGCGTCGCGGAAATCCTGCAGAAGGCGGCCAACATGAAACCCGATGATGCAAAAGCCTACGCCGCGCAGTGGGACGGCGCCTACATGGCCAGCTTTGAAGCCGCAGACGTCGCCTCGCTGAAAAACATGCAGGACATCGTCAAGGCCGCCGGCACCGCGAAAAAGGATCCGCCCGAATCCGCCTTCCTGACCGGACCTTACCAGCGCTCAAAGCAGATCAAGTAAAACGGCAATGACGCTGAAGGCGCCAAAAAAGCTGCGCGTACACATCGAGAATACGCACAAGAAGGATCGCCTGTTCCACGTCACCCGGGCACTGTGGGATGCCGCTTGTGCGCGCCATCGCGCGCTGGCGCGGCGGCTTGATGTGACACTGAGCTGGGACGGCGACACCCTGGAAGACGCATTGGCGGATGCGGATGTACTGATCGGCGTGCCGGCGCGCAGGGAAAACCTTGCCGGTCGCGCCCCCAGGCTGCGCTGGGTGCATTCGCCTTCCGCAGGCGTTGACGGCGTGCTGCCGCTCGACTGGCTGCCGCGCGGGGTGGCCTTCACCAACAACAGTGGCGCGCATGGCGTGAAGGCCGAGCAATACATGACCATGGCCTATCACCTGATCAATTCACGCATGGCCGCCATCACGGCGAACCAGCATCAACGACGCTGGGAGTCGCTGTTCTCGCCCAGCATCATCGGCAAAACCGCGGTCATCGTCGGCCTCGGCGACCTGGGTGAAGCCGCCGCGCGCGCGGCAAAAAAAATCGGCCTCAAAGTCATCGGCGTGCGCCGCAGCCGGCAGAACAACCGCCATGCCGACAAGGTGGTCAGCTACAGGCAACTCGACCGCGTGCTGACGCAGGCGGATTATGTCGTGCTGGCGGTGCCGTTGACGGCGGAAACCCGCGGCCTGCTCAGCGCAAAACGCATGGACCTGCTCAAACCGGGCGCCGGCATCATCAACATCGGGCGCGGCCCCGTTGTCGACAATGCCGCGCTGGCCACCCGGCTGAAACAGGGAAAGCTGGGCGGCGCGGTGCTCGACGTGGTCGACATCGAACCCCTGCCAGCTGACTCCCCGTTGTGGACCACCCCCAACCTGATCATCACCCCGCACATATCCTGCGATGACGGCGAACACTATGTCGACATCTCGCTCGACCTGTGGTTTGAAAACCTGGCGCTGTTCCTTGCCGGCAAAAAACTCAAGCGGCGCATTGATCCCCGGCTGGGTTACTGATGACTCCCTCCATCCAGCCCCCCGCCCAGACGCCGTCATCCGGCCGGCTCAACATCGACCATGTCGCGCATTTCGTGCCGCACATCGATGCCGCCAGCGCCGCGCTGGAACAGGCCGGCTTCACGCTGACGCCGTTCTCCGAACAGTCGCACCGCCTTGAACCCGGCGGCCCGCTGACGCCGGCCGGCGCCGGCAACCGCTGCGTGATGCTGGAGGAAGGTTATCTGGAATTCCTCACACCCACCGGCGACACCCCCATCGCGCAGCAGCTGCGCAATTCAATAAAGCGTTACACCGGACTGCACCTGATCGCGCTCGGCACGGTCGCGCCGGAAGCAGACCATGCGAGGCTGGAAAAGCAGGGATTCTCGCCGTTGCCGGCGGTCGCGCTGCAGCGTGAGATCGGCACCGCCGAAGGCCGCGGCACCGCGCGTTTCACCGTGGTGCGCGTGCCGCCGGGCACCATGGCCGAGGGCCGCATCCAGTACTGCCAGCAGCACACGCCGGAACTGCTGTGGCAGCCGCGCTGGCTGGAACACCGCAACGCCGCACGCGGCCTGGCGGCCGTCATCCTCTGCGTCGCCGATCCGCAGGAGGCGGCGCAGCGTTACGCGCGTTACACCGGATTGCTGCCGCAGGTCTCCGCTACGCAGTGGCGCATCGACACCCAGCGCGGCGCATTGCTGTTTGCGACGCCGGATGCCGTCGAAAAACATCTCGGCGTCAGCGCACCGTCACTGCCCTGGATCGCCGGTTATGTGCTGACCAGCCATGATCTCGATGTCACGCGCGATGTGCTGGCCGCGGCCCGCCTCGACGCAGGCACGCACAAATCCGGTCTGCTGCTGCGCTGGCCCGGTTCGCTCGGCGGCATCGTCCTGTTTCAGAAATCCGGTGCGGCCTTGCCCATGCTGGGCTGAAATGCCATAACGGGGCTACCCGCCTGAAATTAACTTAACTTATTGATTTTATTGAAATAATGAAATTCACCGAAACATACGACGTGATCGTCGCCGGCTTTGGCCATGGCGGCGGCATTGCCGCGCTGAATGCAGCACAGGCCGGCGCGAAAACCCTGCTGATCGAAAAATCCACGGTACCCGGCGGACTGTCGATCTGCTCCTACGGCGCGGTGCGCAGCGCGCATGATCCGGACCAGGCCTTCGCCTACCTCAAGGCCACCAATGGCGGGCGTACGCCGGATGACGTCGTGCGCACGCTGGCCGAAGGCATGTGCGGACTCGAGGACTACGTGCGCGAACTGGCCAAGATCAACAAGGCCCGCGTCATCACCTCGGTCGAGGAAAATGCCGAGCGCGAAAAAGCCGGCGACCTCTACCGCCGCCAGATCCGCGGCAACTATCCCCTGCCCGGCACCGACACCTTCTATCACACCTCCGTGGTCGATGTGCCCGGCCTCGATGCGCGCCGCGATTATCCCTGGGCCAACGGCGCGCCCAACGGACCCAAGCTGTTCAAGGTCGTGCACGACAATGTACTGGCCGCCGGCGTCGAAGTGCGCATGGGCGTGGGCGCAATGCGGCTGATCGCCGATCCGGCAACGCGCGAAGTCCGCGGCATGACCGTGCGCCAGGGCACGGGCAAGGATGCGCGGGAATGGAACATCGCGGCGCGCCGCGGCGTGGTGCTCGCCTGCGGCGGCTTCGAAGGCAATGCCGCGATGAAGGCGCAGTTCCTGGAAACCTATCCGGTGCTCAACGCCGCGGCGCGCCACAACACCGGCGACGGCATCCGCATGGCGCAGGACCTCGGCGCCGCGCTGTGGCACATGTGGCATGTGCACGGCGCCTACGGCTTCCGTCACAGTGATCCGGATTATCCGTACGGCATCCGCGTCAAACGCTTCCCCGACTGGTTTCCCGGCGACCACGACCAGGTCAAGCTGAAAATGGCGTGGATCCTGCTCGACCAATCGGGCAGACGCTTCATGTCTGAATACCAGCCCTACACCCAGGATACGGCCGTGCGGCCGCTGGGCTATTTTGATCCGGTCACGCAGAGCGCGCCGCGCAACCCGGCATTCATGATCTGTGATGACGCCGGACGCAAGCTTTACCCGCTGGGCAAACCCGCCTCCAATGACGAAGGCCTGCGCTACGACTGGAGCGACAGCAATCTGCAGGAAGTGGAAAACGGCATACTCAAGCGCGCCGACACGCTGGAGGAACTGGCCGCCCTGCTCGGCGTCGACGCCGCCGCCGTCACCGCATCGGTGGCGCGCTGGAACGCGCAATGCGCGAAAGGCGCGGATGAGGATTTCGCGCGCCCCGCGAACAGCATGCTGCCCATCACCCAGGCGCCGTTCTACGGTGCGCCGGTGCATGCGGTGATTTCCAACACCCAGGGCGGACCGGTGCATGATCCGCTGTCGCGCATCATCGATGTCTACGGCCAGCCGATACCGCGGCTGTATGCCGCCGGCGAACTTGGCAGTTCCTTCGGCCACATCTACATGTCAGGCGGCAACATTGCCGAGTGTTTTGTCACCGGCCGGATTGCCGGTCGCCACGTCGCGCAACTGACGCCGCTCGCCGCCTGACTGGCCATGCCATAAAAAAACGGGCGGCAGCTGCCGCCCGTTTTGATGACCTCAGGATTGATTAAAGATCGGCCTTGATCCCGGCCGACTTCACGATCTTCGCGTATTTGGCGATGTCGACCTTGATGGTCTCGGCAAACTGCTCGGCGCTGCCGCCCAGCGGTTCATAACCCAGGGTTCCCAGCCGTTTCAGCACATCGGCCGACTTCAGGCTGCCGCCTATGGTCGTGTTCAGCTTCACCACGATGTCCTTGGGCACGCCCGCCGGCGCCACCACGCCAAACCACGGCGACAGTTCATAGCCGGGCAAACCGGATTCCGCGATGGTCGGCACCTCCTTCGCAGCGCCCGAGCGCTTGCTGCCGGTGACGCCGATCACGCGCAGCTTGCCGGCATCCGCATGCGGCTTGATGACCGCGAGGTCGGCCAGCATCATGTCGATCTGACCGCTCACCACATCCGTCAGCGCCGGTGCCGTGCCCTTGTACGGCACATGCACGATGTCGGTCCTGGACATCGACTTCAGCATTTCCGCGGCAAGGCTGGACATGCTGCCCATGCCCGACGAGCCGTAACTCAGGTAGCCGGCCTTGCGCCCCGCAACAGTGATCAGCTCCTTGACGTTTTTCGCCGGCACCGTCGGATTCACCGCCAGCGCATAAGGCACGATCGCGACATTGATGATCGGCGTGAAATCCTTGATCGGGTCATAAGGCAGTTTTGCGTACAGGCTGGGCGCGACCGCCAGATTGCTCGAGCCGCCCATCGCAATCGCATAACCGTCGCCCGGCAGGCGTGATGCCGCTTCGAGTCCGACCGTGCCGCCGGCGCCGCCGCGGTTTTCCACCACCACGGTCTGTCCCCAGGCCTCCGTCAGCTTTTGGCTGATCAGCCGCCCCAGGATGTCGTTGGGACCCGCAGGCGCGAATGGCACGACCATGCGCAGGGGTTTGCTCGGATAATTCTGCGCATTCGAAATGCCGTGGGTGGCAAGCAGCGCGAGTGGAACTGCAACTTGAACGAGTAATGCAAGCGGTTTCATGATTCACCTTTCAAAACAAAATAAGGACCGGTGATAGTCATTAAGCAAACGTCGTGCCTGTGACCGGTACGCCGCAGAGGGAAAATGGGCCTGCATGACGCCCCCATTGCGGGCATGCGCCGCTGCATCGCCCCGCTGCAGTGCCAGGCACAGCAGTCACAAAAGATACTGATGCACTTCATCAAAAAAACTTACCCGCTGCAGCGCAATCCACGGTGAGCCGTCCACAAACACCACAGCCCCGCGGCGGCAGGCACGCCCAGCAGTGCAAACGTCAGCGCGTAATCGCCGGTCAGCAGGGCCACGTTGGCGAAGGCAATCGGCCCGATGGCCTTGCCGGAATTGACGTAGACCAGCGAGCCGCCGGTCGCCGTGCTGATGGTTTCACGCGGCACCAGGCGCGCCACCTCGGCCAGAAAAGCGCCGTTCCAGCCGCTGGCCGTCGATCCCATCACGAAAAACAGCAGGCAGGCCGCAAGCATCGGCGTATCCGGAGCCAGCGTCATGCACAGCAGCGACGACAGCACCATCACGCCGCCGAGGAACAGCAGCGCCATGAAGGCATCGCCGGTGCGGTCGGCCAGCCAGCCCCAGAACACGCGCCCGCTGACGCCGCCGACCTGTGACGCCGTCAGCACGATGCCGGCCTCGATCAGACCCCAGCCCAGCTGTTCGTTGAACAGGATCACCGTGAAGGTGGTGATGCCGAACTGCACGATGACAAAAAATCCGCCCGACAGCGACAGCAGGCGCAGCACCGGATGGCGCCAGATGACCATCACGCTGCTGAAGGGATTGCCGCCGATTTTTGCGTCAGGCTCGAGGTCATCATCCCAGTACGGCCGCGCGCGCTGCAGCACCAGCACCAGCGTGTACAGGGCCAGCGCATTGCCGGCGATGGCCCATTGCCAGCCGAAGGCCACCGCCACCGCCGGCGTGATCAGCGCGGCGCCGATGCCGCCCAGCGGCACGCCGGTCTGCTTCAGCGAAAAAATCAGGTTGCGCCGTGATTCCGGCGTGAAGCGGATCAGCAGGTTGGAAGCCGAGGGCGTCAGCATGCCGTATCCCAGCCCGAGCGCGATCGAGGCGAGGAAAAAACAGGCAACATGCGGCAGTATCGCAATCAGTCCGCCGGTCGCCACCAGCGACAGCCCGATCTGCTGCATGCGCGTCGATCCCCAGCGCCGGTTGAATTTGGAACCAAAGGCCAGTGCGACAATCATCGCCAGCGCCAACAGGCTGATCTGGTAGCCGACCAGCGCCGAGGAAATGCCGTAGGTCTGCGCCACTTTCGGCGCCACGGCCGGAATCATCGTCGTGCCCATGGTGCCGATGGTCTGGCCGGCGAGCAGCACGCTGAGCATGAAACCAAAGGAGGGTCGGCCGGTATTATCGGCAGCGGCCCTGTCGGTGGTGTTGGTCCTGTCGCCGATCTCCGCCATCAACGCGCCTTCCGCTGGGGCACCGTCCACAGATAAACGGTCGAGGTCCAGCTGCCGGTGACGTCGTATTTTTCGTCGAGATCGAGATTCACCGTGCGCTCGGGCTTCCATTCGCCGAAATCAAAGTCATGCGACACGATGCGCGTGCCCGGCGCCAGTTCGCGCAGCAGCTTCGCGCGCAGCGCGCGCATCATGTCCGGCAGCAGGTAGAGGGTGATCACGGTGGCCGGCCGGATGTCGGCCTGCAGCACATCGACCTGCTCGAACTGCACGCTTTGCTCGAGTTTGAGTTTGCGCGCAGCGGTATTGCTGCGCTCGACCAGTTCAGCGTCGATGTCGTAGCCCCTGCCGCGCGCACCGAATTTCTGCGCCGCGCTGAGCACGATGCGACCGTCACCGGAACCGAGGTCGATCACGAAATCGCGGTCGGTCACCTGCGCCAGCTTGAGCATCGCATCAACCACGCGCTGCGGCGTCGGCACATAGGGTCCGCCGCTCAGCACCGGTTCGACTGCCGCGACGCTGCCACTGAGCATCGCCAGCATGGCTGTCGCAGCCACCCTGCCTGCCACGGCTGTGATCAAAAAATACCTTTAAAAACAAATACTTATGAAATATCGCCCGGGTTAGCCCGCTGCATCTTCCAGGCCAACCTTGGAACGCCAGTCTTTTTTGCCCTTGAACAGCAGCGGCTTCAGGGCCAATGCCAGCAGCAGCAGTCCCAGCCCCAGCATCACCACCGCAATCGGGCGCTCGAGGAATATGCCATAACTGCCGCCGCTCATCGCCAGCGACTGGCGCAGGGAAAGTTCGAGCATCGGTCCCAGCACCAGCCCGAGGGCCACAGGCGCGAGATCAAAGCCGAATTTGCGCAGCGCATAACCCACGCCGCCCATCGCCAGCATGATCCACACATCGATCATGCTGTTGCTCACCGAATAACAGCCGAGGATGCAGAAGGCGAGGATGCAGGGATACATATAGGCATAGGGTATGCGCAGCAGGTTCACGAACAGCCCGACCATCGGCAGATTGAGCACCAGCAGCACCACGTTGCCGACATACATGCTCGCGACAAAACCCCAGAACAGGTCCGGCTGTTCCTGGATCAGCGTCGGGCCGGGCGAAATGCCGTGAATCATGATGGCGGCAATCATCACCGCGGTCACCGGGCTGGTCGGGATGCCCAGGGCCAGCATCGGCACGAAAGCGCCGGTGGCGGCGGCATTGTTCGCCGACTCCGGCCCGGCGACCCCCTCGATCGCGCCGTTGCCGAAACGCTCCGGATGTTTGGAGATGCGCCGCTCGATGCCGTAGGAAACAAAGGAGGAAATGATGTGCGCCGATCCCGGGATGATGCCGATCATGAAACCGAGAAAGCTGCCGCGCAGGATCGGTCCGGCGGAGCGGCGGAACTCCTGGGCTGACGGAATCAGCTGGCGCAGCGATGGTTTCTGCACCGGCGGCGGTTCCTGCTGCCCCGCCGTCAGCAGGATTTCGGAAATGCCGAACAGGCCCACCGCCACCGGCACGATGCCGACGCCATCGCCCAGCTCGGTGATGCCGAAACTGAAGCGCGTGTAACCGCTCATGGTGTCGATGCCGATCATGCCGAAGATCAGGCCCAGCACCGCCATCGCCAGCGTCTTCAGCATCGAGCCGCCGCTCATGTACGCGAGCACGAACAGGCCCATCAGCAGCAGCGCGGTGTACTCGGGCGGGCCGAAACGCAATGCAAATGAAGCCAGCGTCGGCGCCAGCAGCATCAGTCCGAGTACGCCGAGCGTGCCGGCGACAAACGAACCGATGGCGGCGATCGCCAGCGCCGGGCCGGCGCGGCCGTTCTGCGTCATCGCATAACCGTCGACGCAGGTCATCACCGAGGCCGCCTCGCCGGGGATGCGCATCAGGATGGACGTTGTCGAGCCGCCGTACATCGCGCCGTAATAGACGCCGGCGAGCAGCACGATCGCAATGATCGGATTCAGGCCGAAAGTCGCCGGCAGGAGCAGGCTGATGCCGGCCAGCGGGCCGAGGCCGGGCATCATGCCGACCAGCGTGCCGATGATGCAGCCGGCAAACGCATACATCAGCACCTGCGGCTGGAAGGCCACCGCGAAGCCGTGCATCAGGCTGCTGAATGTTTCCAGCATCAAAATCCCCAGGGCCCGACGGGCAGCGGCACGTGCAGCAGGTCGCCCACGACGTAAAACGATGCGAGGCTGAAGCCGCCGGACACCAGCAGGACGGTCAGCGGCTTTTTGCGCTCGATGATGCCGGTGAAAAAAATCAGGAAGGCCAGCACGCTCAGCCGGTAGCCGATGCGTTCCAGCGCAAACGCCGCGATGGCGCAGGCCACCAGGATGATGATGGCGCGCGTCGCCTCGGGCCAGGCAACATCAGACAAGGCGACGGAACGGCCACCCAGCGCGGCGACCAGCAAGCCGATGCCGCCGAGCGTAATCGCCAGCAACAGCGGCACGTAGCCGGGTCCGGGGTCGGCCAGCGTGCCGACCGGAAACTCCCGGTTCAGCCACCACACATACACCGCCAGCAGCAGCAGCAGCAGGCCGGAAAACTGGTCGCTTTTGATGCCGCGCCGTGCCGCCCCCTTCTGCTCCGCGGTCCCGGTCATTGCGCCGGCCTATTTGACCTTGCCCACCACCTGCACCACGGCGGCCAGGCGTTTGGCATCGGCATCCCAGTATTTGGCGAATTCAGGCGCATCCAGGTACTGGATCGGCGAATTGAGTTTTGCCATCTGCGATTTGAAATCGGCGTCTTCCACGCCCTTGCGCACCGCATCCCGCAGCACCTTGGTCACCGCGGCCGGCGTGCCATGCGGCACGAACAGTCCGGCCCAGATGTAATACTCGATGTTGTAACCCGACTCCTTGAACGTCGGCACCTGCGGATAATTCGGATGGCGCTCGCCGCCCCAGGTGACGATGGTGCGCAGCTTGCCGGCCTGGACATGGCTGCTGATGGCCGCCGGGCCGCCCGCGGTCATCGTGACATGCCCGCCCAGCAGCTGAGTGATCGCAGGACCGCCGCCGGTCGTCGGCACATGGCGCATCTGCAGCTTCGCCGCATGCATGAACATTTCCATCGGCATGTGCAACGCGCCGTACACGCCGGAAGACGAGAACGAAAGTTCACCCGGCTGCTTGCGCGCCAGCGCGATCACTTCTTTCACGGTTTTCACAGGCAACGACGGATGCACGACCAGAATCATCGGATCGGCTGAAATCAGCGCAATCGGATCCAGCTGGTCCAGCGAGTACGCCGGCTTGCGGTTGAACAGCTTGTCCGCCTCCGGAATCACCGAAATGCTCGACAGCGCCATCAGCA
>CAZSIR010000056.1:0-16240 GCA_964606765.1 uncultured Bordetella sp.
GGATTCAATCCGCCGCCGCTGAAAGAACTCGCGCCGCAACTGAAACTCAAAGACGCCATCCTCAAGGATTTTCTCTACCGCCAGATGAAAGCCGGCAATCTGTACAAGGTCGGCGCCGAGCGCTTCTATCTGAAGGAAACCATGGCCACGCTGGCAGCCACCGCACAGGCCGTCCACGGCAGACAGCCCAACGGCCTGTTCACCGCCGCGCAGTACCGTGATGCCATCGGCATCGGCCGTACACTGGCCATTGAAATTCTCGAAACCCTGGATGGCCTGACCATCACCCAGCGTGTCGGCGACGCACGCAAGATGCGCAAGGATTTTGCGCCCATCCTCGGCGCCGCCGAACCCGCGCCCCCGCCCGCACCCGGTGCCGCAGCAAAACCCCAGCAGCAGAAGCCCGCGGCACAAAAACCGCAGCAACGCCCCCCTTTCCGCAACAAACGTTATTGAAAGAGAACCGCATGTCCACCACCGCATTTGACGTCATCGTGATCGGCGAAGGCATCGCCGGACTGACCGCAGCCAACACCCTGGCCAAACAGGGCCTCAGCGCCGCCACCTTTGAACAGCAGTTGTTCGGCGGCCTGGTCATCAATATCAATGAGCTCGACCCCGCCCCGCCCGGCGGCGAAGCCGGCGGCGCCGCGTTTGCCGCGGAAATGACCCAGGCCAATGCCGATGCCGGCGTCTGCAGCATCCAGGAGCCTGTCACCGCCCTTGCCGCCGCTGACGACGGCTTTACCGTGACCACCGACGGCGGCAGCTATCGTTCGCGCCAGGTCATCGTCGCCAGCGGCGCCAGCCTGAAACTGCTGGGTGTGCCCGGCGAAGGCGAATTCGAAGGCCGCGGCGTGTCGAAATGCGCCGACTGCGACGGCCCGATGTTCCAGAACGAAACCGTCGCCGTGGTCGGCGGCGGCGACTCCGCACTGCAGGAAGCACAGGTGCTGACGCATTACTGCGGCAAGGTGTACCTGATCCATCGTGGCACTGCGTTCAGTGCGCAGCAGCGCTTCATCGACCAGGTCCGGGGCAACGACAAGATCGAAACCCGTTTCAGCACCACGGTGGAGGCCATCCTCGGCGGACAGATGGTCGAGAAGCTGCGCATCAAGAACAGTGCAGGCAGCGAGGAAATCCCCTGTGCGGGCGTGTTTGCCTACATCGGACTCGAACCCAACGGCAAATTCCTGCCGGCCGAGGTGAAACGCGATGCAAACGGCTTCATCACCACCACGGATGCACTGGAAACCTCAGTCAGCGGGCTTTGGGCCGTCGGCGCAGTGCGCAGCGGCTGCGGCGGCAGTCTGGAAGATGCAATGGCGGAGGCCACGCGCGCGGCGGAAGCCGTAGCTGCGCGCCTGAAATAAAAATCAGGGTTTGCGCGGCACACCAACATCAAGTCGCTCCCAGCCTTCACGGCCAAGCAGGCGCAGGGTTTTGATGTTGTCGCGGTAAATCTGTTCGGTGTCCGGATGCGCGGCCACCGCGCGCTCGACACTGGATTCGCGCAGCAGGTGCAGTGTCGGATACGGCGAGCGGTTTGTGCAGTTCTCGACATCATCGGGTTCGGTGCCGGCAAACTGGTACTGCGGGTGGAAACTTGCCACCTGCAGCACCCCGTCCAGATCCAGCTCCTCGACCAGCTGATCCGCCATTTCAAGAAAATCGTTGTATTCGGGAAAATCACCCAGCACCAGCGGATGGATCAGCAGCGTGGTTTCGGTTTTTTCCTCATCGGTTTCCGCCAGCACCTCCAGTTCCGCCACCAGCACTTCCAGCAGGCCTTCCACGGTCGTGGCATCGCTGACGACATAACGGATGCGGGCTGCGGCGTATACTGCGCGCGCAAACGGGCACAGGTTGAGCCCGATCACGGCTTTTTCCAGCCAGTTGCGGGTCGCAGCAATTACCTTGTCATCATTGATTTCGTCGTTTTTCATCATCACGGAACATTAACCAGTTCATGGCGCTCAACGCAACCATCTTCAAGTTCGACCTGACCATCACCGACATGGATCGCGGCTATTACGCCACGCATGCACTGGTGCTGGCGCGTCACCCCTCGGAAACCGACGAACGCATGATGGTGCGGCTGCTGGCGTTTGCGCTGAACGCCAGTGACGCCCTCGCCTTCGGCAAAGGACTGAGCAGCGAAGATGAGCCTGACGTCTGGGAAAAGGATCTCACCAACGCCATCCAGCTGTGGATCGATGTCGGAATGCCCGATGAAAAAAACGTGCGCAAGGCCTGCGGTCGCGCCACGCAGGTGCGCATCTACACCTACGGCGGCTTTGCCGCCGAACGCTGGTGGCAACAGTCGCAAAGCAGTCTGGCACGGCCTGACAACCTGACCGTCATCAACCTGCCGCAATCGGCAACGCGTGAGCTCGCCGGACTCGCACAGCGCAACCTGCAGCTGCAATGCACCGTGCAGGACGGCACGGTGTGGCTGACCGACGGAAACAATACGGTCGAGGTCGCGCCGCTGCTGATCAGCGCGGCGCGCAGGCCGTAGATAAGCCGCCGGCAGGGGGCCGGCGGCCTTGGGACCAGCCCCGCCTATTTTTTCAGACCCTTCGCCATGCCGAGATCAGTCAGGATCTCGGTGTAAATCTTTTCTTCGGCATCCAGATCCCTGCTGAAGGTGGCCGAATCGGCATAAGCATCAAACCAGCCGTGCTGTTCCAGCTGTTTTTTCCAGGCTTCGGTCTTCACCATCTGGCCCAGCGTTTTGTCCCAGTAGGCCACGACCTCCTTCGGAATGCCCGGCGGGGCGAACACGCCGCGCCAGTGCAGGATGGCGACATCAATGCCCAGTGAACGCCAGGTCGGCACCTTGGCGAGATCGCCCGGCAGCGGCTGGGGCGCGGACACTGCGATCACCCGGGCCTTGCCCGCCTTCACCTGTTCGATTGCTTCCGACAGGCCGGTTGAAATCACCGGCACATGCCCGCCCAGCAACTGGATCATCAAATCGCCGCCGCTCTTGAAGCTGACGATCTTGACCTTTTTCGGGTCTATGCCGTACGCCATCGCGGGACGCAGCACATTCATCTGATCATTGCTCGGCGTGGTGCCGACGCCGAACACCACAGACTCCGGATTCGCCTTCAGCTTGTCGAGTATGTCCTTGGGTGACTGGTACGGTGAATCGGCACGCACCACCCAGGCCACGTATTCGGTGATCAGGCGCGCCAGCGGCGTCACATCCTTGTGCGTCAAGGCCGTGGTGCCGACAATCCGATTGACATAGATGCGGTTGGATTCGACATACAGCACATGGCTGTCGCCTTTTTTCTGGTGCACCTGCGCCCGCGCCAGATTGCCGCCGGCGCCACCGACATTCTTGATGGCGAAACTTTCAGGAAACAGTTTGGCCTCACGCAATGCCGTTTCCAGTGCGCGGGCGGTCAGGTCCAGTCCGCCGCCGGCATTACCGGCCGCGACCATTTCCACCGTTTTTTCCGGATAGCCCGCTGCCAACGCCATGCCCGGTGATGCCAGCGCAACGGCGGCGGCAAATGCCACACAATGCAATACCTTCATGATCTCCTCCTTCGATTTGATTTAATTGTTGACTGCGGGAAAAGTATAGCGCCTCAGCGGCGCACCACAGTCTGGAACCCTGTTTCGCGCCTGAACTGCGCCGACTTACAATAGCCATGGCAGCAGCAGCACAACGGAAGGGAATCGCTCCCGGTGGGGCGGCCGGACTTCAAACCCGGTAGGGGCCGCGAGCGGTCCTGTGTGGGTTCGACTCCCACTCTCTTCCGCCACCATTGCGTCAGGCCCGCCACGCAAGCGCCGGACACGGCAGAGGAGTCAGAGGATGAGTTTCGCCACAGAATTATCCAATAAAATCAATAGCTTACAATACAACGCCCTGCCGGCCGATGCTGTGCACTGGGCCAAGGTCGGGATTCTCGATACCGTCGGCGTGACCCTTGCCGGCGCCGCCGAAGAAGCCACGCGCATCGCGCTCGGCGTCACCGGTTCGGGCAGCGGGCCGTCGCTGATTTTCGGCCATGCCCGCCGCATCGGCGCACTCGATGCCGCGCTGATCAACGGCACCGCTTCGCATGCGCTGGATTTCGATGACTGCAACAACACGCTGGGCGGCCATCCCTCGGCGCCGGTGCTGCCGGCGCTGTTTGCACTGGCGGATGAAACCGGCGCCAGCGGAAAAGATTTCATCGCGGCCTATGTCGCGGGCTTTGAAACCGAATGCAAGCTGTCGATGGCGGTGAATTTCCATCAATACACCAAAGGCTGGCATCCGACGGCGACCCTGGGCGTGTTCGGCAGCGCCGCGGCCTGCGCCCACCTGCTGAAGCTGTCCGATGCGCAGACCGCCACCGCGCTGTCGATCGCGGCGTCGTTCTCCAGCGGCGTCAAGTCCAATTTCGGCACCATGACCAAACCGCTGCATGTCGGCCACTGCTCGCGCAACGGCCTGCTCGCCGCACTGCTCGCGCGCGACGGCTTTACCGCCGGTGAAAAGGCCTTTGAACACAAGCAGGGCTATTTCGAGGTTTTCAACGGTGCCGGCAATTACGATGCCGCCAAAACGATGCCAGCCTGGGCCAATCCGCTGGACATCACGCGACCCGGCATCGCGATCAAATCCTATCCCTGCTGCGGCAGCACGCACCCTGCGATCGACTGCATGCTCGAACTCGTCCACAAGCACAAGCTGACCCCGGACAACGTCGCAAAAATCGAATCCTGGACCCACCCGCGCCGGCTGGAACACACCAACCGCCCGGATCCGCAATCCTCGCTCGACGCCAAGTTCAGCGTTCAGTACACGCTGGCGCGCGCGCTGAAGGACCGCACGGTGAAAATCGAACAATTTGAAGGCGACACCTGGAAAGATCCGGCAACGCGCGCGATCCTGCCGAAAATCCATTCCACCACCTACACCACCGCGCAGTTCCCCGCCGACAACCATTTCGCCGCCGAGGTGAAAGTCACGATGACCGACGGCCGCGTGGTCAGCGCCAAAACCGACCAGGCCCTGGGCCGCAGCGTCGACAAACCGCTGCCGGCGGAAATGCTGAAGGAAAAATTCGACAACTGCGCCGCGCGCGCGCTGTCAGCCGACAACGTGGCGCGGCTGTATGCGGCGATCCAGGATTTTGAAAACGCGAAGGACGTGCGGGAGATCGCCGCACTGGCAGCCGGACGCGGCGGCCCGAAGCGTGCCGCCGCCTGACCCCCGGCTTCAGGGACGGATGTAGGCGTAGCCCTCGCGCTGCTGCAACCGCGCGATTTCGGCGACGCCGGACGGCACGAAGGTCGCCTCTTCGATGAACTGTTTTTTGTCGAGCTTGCGGTTGCGCAGGGTTATCAGGCAGACATCGAACTGCACACCCTGATTTTTCAGGTCCTGGACAGTGACCTCGTACGGATTGCCGTTGGCGTCCTTTTTGTCACGCATCAGGAAATCAACGCCCTGGGCATGCGCAACGACAACGATCTTCGCCTTGGGATCGACCTCGAGGTGGTTGCGCACATTGCGCAGGCCGTTGGTCGCCTGCTCAAGCCCGGCATTGATGTGATAGACCACTTTGTCCTGCTGCGCACTGCCGGACGCACCGCCGGTGCCTGCGCAGCCCGCCGTGGCCAGTGCCAGCAGCGCCACAACCAGCAATCCCGTGCGTTTCATTACTGCATTGATGCCTGCATTGATTCCGGTATTCATTTGTCCCCCCCCTGTATGCGGATGTAGGTGTTGTAGGCATTGCGCCTGTTGGCTTCGTTGAAAGCCGGCAGGTGCGAGAACTTGGACCAGTCGGTTTTATTGTAAGCCACTTCGAAATCCTCAAGCTCATCGGCTGCTGCGCCCATCTTCAGCCGCAGGTAAACCAGGTATTCGCGGGTCAGCTGCAGGTCTGCCGCGGCATTGCCGGATACGCCGCCATGGCCGCCCACCATGATTTTCGGATTGAATCGGATGATGCGGTCGATCGCTGATATCCACGATTTGCTGTCGGCATCACCGACAAAGGGCAGGCGACCGGCAAACATCAGGTCGCCGACGAACAGCACGCTTTCCTCCTCGACCACCATCGCCAGATCTTCCGGCGTGTGGGCCGGTCCGACCGGAAACACGCGGAATCTGAAGTTGCCGAGCCTGAACGCAGTTTCCCGGTCGATCCAGCGGTCCGCCGCGATCAGGCGCATGTCCGCCCCGATCCAGGGTGCCAGCGTGGCCTGGCGCTCCGCGAGCCGCTGCCGCGCCGCTTCCGAATCCAGATACAGCCGGGCGGCTGGATGGGCCCAGATTTCCGCACCGAGGTCCCTGAACGGCGGCAGGCCGTAAAAATGATCGGCATGGTAATGGCTGACAATCACGCGGCGTATCGGCTGCTGCGTCACCTTGCGAATGGCCTCGATGAATTCCTGCCCCAGCACCGGTGTGCCCAGCGCATCAAACACCACCACGCCCTCGCCAGTCACCACGAATCCGGCATTGGAAGTGTGGCCACGGTTTGCCGGCGACGGTACGCCGGACTCGCCGCGGATGTAATACACGCTCGGTGAAATGCGGATCGCCTCCAGCGCCCGCGCCGGCAGCACCGCGCAGAGCACGATGGTGCAGGCCAGGACCGTGCGAATCATGCCAGTCCCTGGTTGCCGCCCACGCCGATCAGCCGCGGCAGGTTGGGGGCGCGCGGTTTGACGGTTTTGACATCCTTCAGATAACGCTCGACGACATCCCACACGGGTTCACCACCGGCGCCTGCGGCGACCGGGGCCCAGCCGGCCACCTTGTAACGCTTGCCGGCTTCGATCGGCTTGCCGTTGAGGCGCATGTCATCAATGCGTTTGCCGATGACGGCCGCCGGGTTGCAGGCGTAGGTCATGCCGCCGATGCGCACCATGTCGCCGCCCTGCTGCAGGTAAGGGTCCGGGTTGAACAGGTTGTCGCAGACGTCTTCGAGTATGGATTTGATGTCGGCGCCGCTGAGTTCATTCAGCGTCACGCCGGGATAGGTGATCGCGGTCTGGTCCATCAGGTGCTCGCGCAGGATGGCCTGCCCCGGCAACAATGTGGTTCCCCAGCGGAATCCGGGCGAAAAACCGATCTCGGCGCCCTGCACCTTCATCATCGCGTCGAGTATCAACTGATCAAAGGTGCCATTGAAATTGCCGCGGCGGTACAACAGGCCTTCGGTGACTGCCAGCGGCTCTTTCAGCCGGGCGGCGTACGGCGCGCGCACGCGGTCGATCAGCGCCTGCATCTGCGCATCGGCGGGCAGCAGGTTGGCAAATACCGGCAGGAGCCGGTAGCGGAAATCCATGACCCCGCTGCTGCCGACATCAAGGTCGAGCACAGCGAGGAATTTGCCGTTGGAACCGGCATTGCTGACGATGGTCTTGCCGCCGGCATTGCTGACGATCACCGGCACCGGCACGCCGTCGTGGGTATGGCCGCCGAGGATGGCATCGATGCCGCGCACACGGCTGGCCAGCTTGACGTCAACGTCCATGCCGTTGTGCGACAGCAACACCACCGCGCGCGCACCTTTGCTGCGCGCTTCGTTGACGACCGCCTGCAGTTCCGCCTCCTGGATGCCGAACGTCCATTCCGGAACAAAGTGGCGCGGGTTGGCGATCGGCGTATAGGGAAAGGCCTGACCGATGATCGCGACCGGCACGCCATTCATTTCACGCATCACCCAGGGCTTGAACACCGGATCGCCGAAATCGGCGGTCTTCACGTTCTGCGCAAGGAACTCGATGCGCCCCAGCGATTTGACGGCTTCCAGCACGCGCTTGTCGCCGTAGGTGAATTCCCAGTGCGCGGTCATGATGTCGACCCCAAGCTGCTGGCAGGCTTCGATCATGTCGCGGCCCTGCGTCCACAGCGCAGTGGCGGAACCCTGCCAGGTGTCGCCACCGTCCAGCAGCAGCGCACCGGGCCGGCTTTCGCGCAGGCGTTTGACCAGCGTCGCGAGGTGGGCAAAACCGCCGACCCTGCCGTAACGTTTCGCGGCCGCGGCAAAATCAAGATAGGTAAAGGCGTGGGCCTCGGCCGTGCCGGGAGCGATCCCCGCGCTTTTCAGCAAATGCTCGCCGACCAGGTGCGGCAGGCGGCCCGCCGCATCACCGACGCCGATATTGGCGCTGGGTTCACGAAAATAAACCGGCAGCAGCTGCGCATGGCAGTCGGTGAAATGCAGCAGGCTGACGTTGCCGAATCGCGGCGGGCTGTACAGCGCATGGTCCACCTGCGCGCGCGCGCCGTCCAGCGGCACGCCGCAGGCCGCGGCAGCGGCCAGCGTGCCGAGGAATTCCCGACGGTTCACTGATTCACCGGCGAAGCAGGATCCAGCAGCAGCGCAGTCAGGTCCTTCATCTGCTCCTCGGTCAGGATGCCGTTGTGACCGAAGCGCGGCATGTTGGAGCAGGCCGAGAACGCCTGGGGGTTGTAGATCCGGCCATAGGCGTAACGCTGCATTTCGGCCGAGGGTCCGCCCCTTAGCTTGCCGAAGTTGTAGAGGCTGGGCCCGATGGTGCCGAAGGAAATCTCGGCTTTGCTCAGCTGGTGGCAGGCGTAGCAGTTGCCTCCCGCGGGGTTTTTCGGATTGTCGGAAAACTGCTTGCCGACCCCCGTCTGCGCCACCTTTTCGCCGGCACGCCAGTCCCCCATCAGTTTGCCGTCCGCGGGATACCGGATCGAAGCAAAGTTGGATTTCTCGATGCGCGCCGCGTCTTCCTTCGAAATCACGGCTGGCGGCACGTTGCTGCACAGCCGCTGCGCCTCGTCCTGGTCCAGCCGGTCGAGCTTGGCCTGGCCTTTTTCATTGAAGGAGGCTTTTATTGCAGCCAGATCCCCTGCGCTCACCTTCTTGTCAGCAACCGTCGAGCAGCCGACAGCAATGAGGCCGGAGACCAGCAGCACGGGCCATGTCCAGTTTGCCAGTTTTTTCATGTTCGTCTCCTCAGCGTTTGATGGCGGGTGCGTTGAATGCCGCGCCGTTGGCGTTATGGGCGAGATAGGTCGTCAATGCAACCGACAGCTCCGATGCAAACACCAGTTCGGGAAAACGCTGCTGGCGGAAGCAGTCATTCAGCCGCCACTGGAAAGTGCGCAGCTCGCCCTGCGAAACACGATAGGCCGGCCAGGTGGTGTAGCCGAGCTGAGCCCCCTTTTTCTCGGTCAGGTTGGGCAGGTCCTGCAGGCGGATGCGCTTGCCGTTTTCAGCGTGGCAGGTGGAACAGGCAAAGTCATGCGGCCCGCCGCGGAAAAAAAACATCTTTTCACCCAGCGCATAGGCCTCTTTTTCCTTGGGATGATCGAGCCCGACCTTCATCACCACGCCCCTGGATTCCGAGCTGATCCATGCGGCGAGCGCTTCCAGGTCGGAACGGTTGCTGCCGGCGCCGAAAACACGCCTGGTCGCATCCGCCTGGCTGATGCCCTGCAGGTTCACCATGCAATGCACCAGCCTCGACTCCAGATCCATGACCTTGTCGGCATCGGCAAAATAGCGCGGCAGCTCGGCGTATGCCCCCTTGACCACGCCCCTGCCCTTGCCCAGATCGCACTGCTCCAGCGAGGCCTGTTTCGGGCCGCGCTTCTGCTTCCAGATGTCTTCGCCGCGTGCCTCCCACAGTTCTGCAGGATTGCCGTCCTGCAATTGCGCGCGATAACGTGCAATCTCGTCCAGCGTGTTGCTCTGCGCGTATGCGTTTGACGCAAACAGGGAAGCCAGCACGGGGGCCAGCAGCCTCGCCATGGCCAAAAGTCCAGTCTTCATGGTCTCCTCCTTTGATGTGCGTGGGTGCAGTGCCGCCTGCAATCCCACAGCGATAACAAATTTATTATTAAAATCAAATACTTAATGAATAATTGCCGGTCGACTGCAAGCACCCCGGCATGCGTCAGTTGATGGTGCCTTCATCGGTCCGCTTGTCACCCTTGTTGTCTTCCCAGGTCACGCTGATTTTTTCACCTTTCTGGCCGCCCTTGAAATCAAATTCCAGATAGGGATTTTTCGAAACCGCCGGACCCCATTGGGCCGTAAGCACGGGTTTGCCCTGGTACGTCGCGGTGACGCTGCGAATATAGTGCGCGGGCACCAGTTTGCCGGACGAGTCCTTGCGCTGCCCGGTTTCCATTTCGTGGCTCATCAGGACTTTTACGTTCACCGCGCCGTCGCGTGCCGTGGCACGTATTCTCATCGGATCTGCCATGTCTCTCTCCTTTGGTGTTCAGCCGCCGCAGCCGCCGAGGGTGATCTTGATTTCCTGTTTGGCCACGAAGAATTTGCCGTTGGCCTTGACCAGCGCGTATACGTCGGAAGTCTGGCCCATCTTCACCCGCGTCGAAATATTGCCGGCAGTGCCCGAAGGGATGCCGAAACTGGCCACCAGCGGCGTCGGATTTTTCTCGACCAGCACCGCGATGGATTCCGTGCCGGGCAGCCTGCTTTCGACCGCCACCGGAACCACGGCGCCGTTCTCGGCAATGGCGGGCGCCTTGATCACGATGGCATCCGATGATGCCGGGCTCTGGGCCCCGATGGCCTGCATCGCTTCAGCCAGCGTCTTCATTGCAAAAGCGTCGGCGCCCTGCGCGAAAACATCAGCCGGCCTGACGATGCCTGCCGCGAACAGCAGCGCAAGCATGCCGCCACCGGTCTTGATTACCCCTCTGCGTGAATGATTCATGGTCCCTTCCTCCTGTTCAATCAGTCTTGATTCACTCGGTCTTGAGTATCCAGCGCACCAGGGTGCGCAGGTCCTGCTCCTGCAATTGCGCAAACGGCGGCATCGGCACGCTGCCCCAGGTGCCCTGTCCGCCGGTTTTGACTTTTGCCATCAGCCGGGCTTCGGCGCCGGCATCCGCGCGGTATTTTGCGGCAATTTCGGCGAGCGCCGGTCCGACCGTACGCTGCTTCGGCGCATGACAGCCGAGGCAGCCGGATTTTTCCGCGAGCTCGCGGGCAGGATCCCCTGCTGGTTTGGCCGGTGCGACGGCTTTTTCACCCGAACCGCCAACCAGCGAGACGGCACGAACCGGACCGATCAGGCGGTTCTGTTCCGCCAGGTCACCGTGCGATCCGCGGGCATGTTCCGGCAACTGCGAAAGGATGCGCGGTTCCGGCCCGCAGTTTTTCATGCACGCCACGGCCTTGACGTCCGGCTTGCCGCGCGTGTCCCAAAGGCCGTGGTCGCGTGTCAGGCCGTTGCGGTTGGGCAGGCGCGCCTGCACTTCGGCGATGTTTTTGTCAGTGAGCACGAAGTTGTCGGGAACGATGTTTCCCTGGTTCAGCACATAGGCCGTGAGCGCGTAAACCTCGTCGGCGGTCAGCGTCTTCGGCGCGTTCCACGGCATCGCGCGGTTGATGTAATCCCACAACGTCGACACCCGCGACAGTTTCATCACCGTGCTGCGCTGCTCGCCCGGTTTGGCCAGTGCCGCCACGCGACCGCTCTTGATGTCTTCAGGCGTGATGCCGCCGATCAGCGGCGGGAAAAACTGGTTCGATTCGCCAAAGCTGCCGTGGCAGGAAGCGCATTTCGCCTCCCACACCGACTCGCCCCGGGACACGCTGCCGGATCCGGGCGGCAAACCCTTGAAGTCCGCGCGCACGTCGATGTCCCAGGCAGCGATTTCCGCCGGCGTGGCCGCACGTCCCACACCGGGATACGGCGATTTCGGCGTTTGCGCAAGCAACTGCGCCGATGCGCAGGCCGCGACAACCAGGCCCGCCAGCTGCGCTCTATTCCACCTGGACATTGGAGACTTCCCCATTCGCCGCCACCAGCCAGGACTGGATGGCATTGTTGTGGTAAATCGACCGCGTGCCGCGAACCGCGCGCAGCTGCGCGATTTTCGGCTGGACATAGCCGGTGTCATCCATCGCCCGGCTCTGCAGGATGGCTGGGCCGCCGTTCCACACCCAGTCGATGTTGAAACGTGTCAGCGCTTTCGGCAGCACCGGGTTTTCCAGGCGCGCCTCTTTCCAGTTTTGGCCGCCGTCAAACGAGACATCGACGCGGCGTATGCGCCCGCGACCGGACCAGGTGAGGCCGGTGACGTTGTACTGCCCCGGGTTCAGCAGCACCTGCCCGCCCGAAGGCGTGGTGATCACCGATTTGCATTCCTGCACGGAAGAATACTGGCGGTGGATGCCGTCCGGCATCAGGTCAATGTAATGCAGCGTTTCCTCACGCGTGTCCCAGGGCCGGTCGCCGACCTCGAGGCGCCGCAGCCATTTGACCCAGGAGACGCCCTGCACGCCGGGCACCACCAGCCGCAGCGGATAGCCGTTTTCCGGCCGCAGGCATTCGCCGTTCATGCCCCAGGCCACCATCACATCATCCAGCGCGCGCTCCATGCCGATGGTCCGCGTCAGGCCGGAACCGTCGGCGCCTTCGGCCAGAATGTAGCGGCCCTTTTTGACGTCGGCGCCGCAGTGCTCCAGCAGCTTCGACAGCGGAACGCCGGTGAACTCGCAGCAGGACAGCATGCCGTGGGTGTACTGGACCGTGGGCACCGCGACATTGCCCCATTCCATGCCGGTGTTGGCGCCGCATTCGATGAAATGGATGCGCGACACCGCGGGCAGGCGCATCAAGTCATCCATGCTGTAAACCCGCGCCTCGCGCACCAGTCCGTGCACCATGAGCCGGTGCTGCCGCGGATCGATATCCCACCAGCCCTGGTGGTGGCGCTCGAAATGCAGGCCGTTGGGCGTGATGATGCCGAACAGGCCCTGCAGCGGTGCGAAAGCCACTGAAGACTGGGGGGCACGCGTCAATCCCGGGCTTTCCCGGCGCTGCAGGTTTTTTTCAAACTCCGAGGGCAGGCCATAGCCGCGCGCGGCGACCGGCTGGCCCAGGCCCTTGGAATGCGGCGGCAGGTTCAGTATGGCCGCCTCCCCCTGTGCGCGGGCAGCCGCGGCGCCGGCCAGTGCGGCCACCGCACCACCCGTCAGCGACAGGGATTTTTTGAGGAATCCCCTGCGGTCTTCCGGCGCCGGACGCACACGCCCGATTTCATTGCTGCCGGCTTTTGTCATGCGTCACGCAGCGCGTTTTGTTTTCAGCGGCATCAGTTTGCTCAGGCTGCGCTTGAGCGGCAGCCGGTCATCAATCCTCGCCGCGATGCGGTTGCAGGCGGAACGGCAGAGCTCCACCATGGTTTCATCCGACATCCGGTAATAGATCTGGTTGCCGTCGCGGCGCCTGGTCAGCAGACCGTGCCGGTACATCAGGCCCAGATGCCGCGAAATGTTTGACTGCGTCGCACCGGTCGCCTCGATGATCTGTGCCACGGTCTGTTCGGATTTGCAGATGGCGTGGATTATTTTCAGACGCGTCGGCTCAGACATCACGGAAAAATAATCCGCGACCTCGTCAAACACCTTGTCAATTTCATTCATCCTGGCATTCCCGGCTGGTTCAGGTGGATATGACTATATGAGTCTATGCGCATATAGTCAAAATGATTTCAGCGATGACGCAGGCATTTTCCTTGTGCGTCGCAGCAGCAGTTTTTGCGCAGGGACCGTGGTTCGCGCAGACGACAAACCGGAACCAAAGAAAAATGCCGCGGCAAAATCAGCAGCAATCCGCTGTTGCAGCAGGCCTTTGGGTCAATATCCGTCGGCTTGTCCGGCATTAAACGCGAGCCGGATTGCCTCGCCAGAAAGTCCCTGTGTGCATTGCAAAATCAGCGGTACGCAGGCAGCGTGTCCGACGCTCAGCCGCGGGGCCGTGCCGGCCGTTGCGGATGAGTCCAGCGCTTTTTGAGCATCGCCTGAAACTCCTGCGCCGCGGGTGACAGCGTCACGCCGCGACGCCGGATCACCACCAGCGTGCGTGTCAGTTTCGGTTCGACCAGCGGCCGGCTGACGAGCCTGGAGTCCCTTCTTCCCGCCAGCGCCAGCATCGGCACCGCGATGACGCCGATGCCGGCTTCGACCATGCCCAGTCCGGTCGAAAAGGAATGCTGCACCTCGTAAGTCCAGCGCTGGCGCGGCAGGTTGCTGGGCAGTCCAAAATCGAGCAGCGCGCGATTGCCGCTGAGGCGGCCGACGGTGATCAGCCGGTGTTGCTCGAGTTCCGACCATTTCACGCTGCGCCGTTTCGCCAGCGGATGGTCCCGGTGGCAGGCCAGCACGAAGGGATCTTCAAACAACGCTTCGGTTTCGATGTCCGGTTCGTCGGCGCCGGACAGCGTCAGGCCGAATTCCGCTTCGCCGCGCAATACCGCCTGCAGCACTTCATTGGCATGCACGTCGAGGATGCGAATTCGGTTGTCGGGATGTTTTGCGCTGTAGTCGCGGATCACCGGCGGCAGGATGCACATGGCGGCCGTCGGTACGCAGGCCAGCGCGACCTGCCCCGAGCCGTGTTTCGCCATCTCGCGCAGACTGACAATGGAGGTTTCCAGTTCCTCGATCAGCCGCCGCGCCTGGGGCAGAAAGTCGCGTCCGACGGCGGTCAGCCGCACCCGGCGCGTGGTGCGGTCGAGCAGGCGCACGCCGAGGTCGGCCTCGAGTTTGCTGATGCGCCGCGACAAGGCGGACTGGGACAGAAACAAGGACTTGGCCGCCTTCTGGAAGGTACCAAGTTCCGCAATGCGGGCAAAAGCCTGCAGGCCGTGTACATCGAGGTTCATCGCTGATTTCCTGCCGGCCGCGCCGAAACCTTGTGACGGCTCCGCGCCGGCCGGTCCCTGTTGATTGATGCGTAATGGCGAACAATTATTGCAACAATCTCATTTTACTCAAGAGTGCGGGGGACGGATAATCCGCCCTCTCCCGAAATTCGCCATTGAAAGGTTCCACGATATGCAACAGGAATTCGACGTCGTCGTCGTCGGCAAGGGCAATGCCGCCATGTGCGCGGCCCTTTCCGCCCATGACCAGGGCGCCAAAGTCGCCATTCTCGAAGCCGCTTCGGAAGACGAAGGCGGTGGCAACAGCCGCTTCGCCGGCGGCGTCATGCGCTTCGCCTACGAAACCGTGGAAGACCTGCTGAAGATCACCGACATCAGCGAGCAGGAAATCGCCGAAACCGATTTCGGCACCAACACCCGCGAGGAATTTCTCGACAAGATCCACCAGCTCACTGCCTACCGCACCGATCCCGACCTGTCGGAATACCTGGTCAACGAAAGCCTGCCGACGATGATCTGGCTGCGCGAAAAAGGCGTGAAGTTCGTGCCGAACTGGGGCCGCCAGTCAGCGGTGGTCGACGGCAAGCGCAAATTCTTCGGCAACATGCCGATCGAGGCCCACGGCGGCGGTGCCGGCCTGGTGCAGTATCTCGACAAGGCGGTGAAAAAGGCCGGCATCCCGGTGCTTTTCGAGACCCGTGCGATCAAGCTGATCTACGACGGCGCCACGGTCGGCGGCGTGCAGGTGCGGCAGAAAGGCAAGTCCTTCGAGATCAAGGCCAAGGCTGTCGTGCTCGCCTGCGGCGGCTTCGAGGCCAACCCGGAAATGCGCGCGCGCTACCTGGGTCCGGGCTGGGAACTGGCCAAGGTGCGCGGCTCGCGCTTCAACGTCGGCGACGGACTGAAAATGGCGCTCGACATCGGCGCCGCGCCCTACGGCAACTGGTCGGGCTGCCACGCCACCGGCTGGGACCGCTACGCGCCGGAATTCGGCGACGTCAATGTCGGCGACCAGTTCCAGAAACACAGCTACATCTTCGGCCTGCTGATCAATTCGGAAGGCAAACGCTTTGTCGACGAAGGTTACGACTTCCATTCCTTCACCTACGCCAAGTACGGCGGCGAAGTGCTGAAGCAGCCGGGGCAGTTCGCCTGGCAGGTGTTCGACTCCAAAGTCACGAAACTGCTGCGTTCCGAGTACCGCATCAAGTTCGTCACCAAGGTCAGCGCCAACACGCTGGAAGAACTCGCGACCAAGCTGGAAGGCGTCAACCCTGAACAGTTCCTCAAAACCGTCAACGAGTACAACGCTGCGGTGAAAAAGGACGTGCCGTTCAACCACGTGATCAAGGACGGCAAGGGCACCGTCGGCATCGAGCCGCCGAAATCGAACTGGGCGCAGGCGCTCGACGCGCCGCCCTACGATGCCTACGCCACGACCTGCGGCATCACCTTCACCTTCGGCGGTCTGCGCATCGACAAGGAGTCCGGCCAGGTGGTTGATTCCAACCAGTTGCCGATCCCCGGGCTGTACTGCGCCGGTGAAATGGTCGGCGGGCTGTTCTATTTCAATTACCCCAGTGGCAC
>CAZSIR010000057.1:0-15915 GCA_964606765.1 uncultured Bordetella sp.
GCGAGCATCAGGCTTGCTTCCATCAGGTCCGCCACGACCTCGGTGGCGCCCGCGCTTTTCAGCTTCTCGACATCGCTGTCATCAATGGTGCGTACCACGACCGGCAACCCGGGGCGCAATTCCTGCACCAGCGCGATGATGCGCAGCGCCGACGGCGTGTCGGCGTAGGTGACGATCACCGCGCGCGCGCGCGTGAGGCCGGCCGCCAGCAATACCTCGCGCCGCGCGGCATCGCCGAAGACCACGCGCTCACCGGCCACTGTCGCCTCCCGGATGCGCTGCGGATCATTGTCGAGCGCAATGAAGGGCAGTTTTTCCTGATCGAGAAAACGCGCCAGGTTCTGCCCGCTGCGGCCGTAGCCGCAGATCATCACATGGGCGTCGGCCGCCATCGACTGCACGGCAATGTTGTGCAGCTGCATGGCCCGGCTCATCCACTCCGTGGAGCTCCAGCGCCGCACGATGGCTTCGCTGCGCTCGATGACGAAGGGGGCGATCAGCATCGACAGCACCATCGCCGCCAGCACCGGCTGCAGCACCTCCGGTCCGAGCAGGCTGCCGACGCCGGCATGCGCAAGAATCACGAAGCCGAACTCGCCGCAGGCGCCCAGCGCCAGTCCGGCGCGCAGGGCCACGCCGCTGGGGGCGCCGAAGAGGCGGCTGAGGCCGAAAATCAAGGCGGTCTTCACCAGCACCAGGGTGACCAGCAGCACGCTGACCCAGGCATTCTCGACCACCACCCGCACATCCAGCAGCATGCCGATCGACACAAAGAACAATCCGAGCAGCACATCGCGAAAGGGCTTGATGTCTTCCTCAACCTGATAGCGGTATTCGGTTTCCGAAATCAGCACGCCGGCAACGAAAGCCCCCAGCGCCAGCGACAGGCCCGCGGCCTCGGTCATGTAGGCCACGCCCAGCGTCACCAGCAATACATTGAGCACAAACAGTTCGGAGGATTTCTGGCTCGCCACCACGTGAAACCAGGCGCGCATCATTCGTTGCCCGACAAACAGCAGCACGACCAGCACCACGACCGCCTTGGCCACCGCGAAACCCAGTGTCGACAGCAGTTGTTCCGGCGGCGCACCCAGCGCCGGTATCAGGATCAGCAGCGGCACCACGGCAAGGTCCTGAAACAGCAGGATGCCGATGATCTGCCGGCCATGCGGCGAATTCAGCTCAAAACGTTCCGCCAGCAGCTTGGCGAGGATGGCCGTGGACGACATGGCCAGCGCGCCGCCCAGCACGATGCCGCCCTGCCACGACACGCCCAGCGCAGCGGCGAAACCCAGCACCAGCAGCAGCGTGGCCAGGACCTGGGCCGCACCGAGGCCGAACACGATGCGGCGCATGGTTTTAAGGCGCGACAGGCTGAATTCAAGACCGATGCTGAACATCAGGAACACCACGCCGATTTCGGCGAAATCGCGCACATCCTCGTTCGACGTCACCCAGCCCAGCGCATGGGGGCCGATCAGCACGCCGACAATCAGATATCCCAGCAGCGGCGGCAGCCTGAGCGATCGGAAAATCACCACCACCAGCACGGCGGCGGCCAGCAGTACGAGCACGGGCTGCAGGGAGTTTTGCATGGAATTGCAATGGAAGAGACGCTCTGAATATTGCCTTTTCTCCTCTGAATTGCAAGCAAGGTCTGAACAGGACCGTTTGCTATAATTTCAGCGATGAGCACATCCTCTGCAGGCACTGTGACCAGCCCGGCGATCGCGGCTGCCAGGGAAGTCCTCGAGATCGAGGCCCGGGCGGTAAGCGGACTGATCCCGCATATCGATGCCGGTTTCGAACAGGCCATCCGGGTCATCCTGCAATGCCGCGGACGGGTGGTTGTCAGCGGCATCGGAAAATCCGGCCACATCGCGCGCAAGATCGCCTCGACGCTGGCCAGCACCGGAACTCCCGCCTTTTTTGTCCATCCTGCCGAAGCCAGCCACGGCGACCTCGGCATGGTGACGCGCGACGACGTGTTTCTGGCGTTGTCCAATTCCGGCGAAAGCGCCGAACTGCTGACCCTGATTCCGGTGCTGAAGCGCCAGGGCGCAAAACTGCTGGCACTGACCGGCAACGCCGGATCCACGCTGGGCCGCGAAGCCGACGTGCACCTCTACGCCGGCGCCGCGCAGGAAGCCTGCCCGCTCAACCTGGCCCCCACCGCCAGCACCACGGCGGCGCTGGCGCTGGGTGACGCCATTGCCGTGGCGCTGATGCGGGCACGCGGCTTCACCGCGGACGAGTTCGCGCTTTCCCACCCCGGCGGCGCACTGGGACGGCGGCTGCTGACGCTGGTGCGTGATGTGATGCGTTCCGGTCCGGATGCGCCCCGGGTCGCCATGACCTCGAACCTGACCGATGCCCTGCTCGAAATGTCGCGCGGGCGCATGGGCATGACCGCGGTCGTCGATGAAAAGCAGACCGTGAAAGGCATATTCACTGACGGCGATCTGCGGCGGGCGATCGAAAAGGGCCAGGATCTGCGCAAAACAGCGATCGCCGACATCATGTCGGCGAACCCGCGCACCATCGGCCCCGAACGGCTGGCGGCGGAAGCGGTCGAAATCATGGAGCGCAGCAAAGTCACCCAGCTGCTGGTTGTTGATGACGGCAAACGCCTGCTGGGCGCATTGAACATACATGATCTGTTCCGGGGGAAAGTCGTCTGATCAAAAGGCAGCAGAAAAGCGCGGCGGATGCGTCGGGGCTGTCCGACAAGGCGAGGCGCATCCGGATCGCGATATTCGACGTCGACGGCATCCTGACCGACGGCCGGCTGTATTACTCCGAGACCGGCGACGCGATGAAAGCCTTTGACGTGCGTGACGGCATGGGCATGAAACTGCTGCAGGATGCCGGCATCGAACTCGCCATCATCACCAGCCGGCGCGCAGCCAGCGTCCGCCTGCGCGCCGAAGACCTCGGCATCAAACACCTGCAGCAGGGCGTTGCCGACAAACGTGCAGGATTCGACGAACTGCTCTCCAGCCTGGCGCTTGCACCGCAGGAAGCCGCCTTCATGGGGGATGATCTCGTCGACCTGCCGGTGCTGCAGGCCTGCGGTTTGGCGGTGACCGTCGCCGATGCGCCGGCATTGCTGAAGCGCCACGCCGACCATGTCACATGCGCCACGGGCGGCCGCGGCGCGGTGCGCGAATTCTGCGAACTGGTTCTGCACCACCGCGGCGAGCTGGGCGGGCAGACACGCCGTTTTCTCCGTGAAGACGCACCACGATGACGCGCTTTTCCCAGCTCTTCCCCCTGCTGCTGCTGGCCGTGCTTGCGGGCCTGACTTTCTGGCTGGACCAGGCAGTGCAGCAGGGCGAGAGGGGCACCGGCGTCGAACGGCACGATCCGGATTACATCGTCGACAACATCGTGGCACGGCGCATGGATGCCAAGGGCGACATCAAACACACGCTCTACGCGAAACGCATGACCCATTATCCGGACGACGACAGCACACACCTTGAATTGCCGCGTTTCATCAGCAATGCATCGGCGCGTGCGCCGATGACCATCACCTCGCGCACCGCGCGGGTGTCCAGCGGCGGCGAACAGGTATATTTTGAAACCGATGTGAGGGCCACGCGGGGGGCCTACCCCGGGCACAGCGAGATGGTGCTGGAGACCAGCTTTCTCCACGTCACCCCGGATGAAAACATCGCGCGCACCGACCGGCCCGTCGTCATCACCGACGCCAATACCGTTGCCCGCGCGATTGGCTTAGAATTGAACAGTGAAACCCGCGTCGTCAAGTTCCTGTCGCAATTCAGAGGCACCTACCATGATCCCGAACGCACGGCCGGCCGCCGCTGACCTGCGGCGCACAGGAGCGCCTGCGGCCGCAGCGCCGCTTGTTCTCTGCGCCTGCCTGCTCGTCATGGCCGTCTTCACGGGGCCGGCCCGCGCGGAAAAAGCCGACAGGGAGAAACCGATCAACCTCGAAGCCGACCGCGTCACCGTTGATGACGCCAGGCAGATCTCCACATTCGAGGGCAGGGTCGTGCTGACCCAGGGCACGCTGATCATCCGCGGCGACCGCATGGAAGTACGCCAGGACAACCAGGGCTTCCAGTACGGCACCACCTGGGGCAACCTGGCCTACTTCAAGCAAAAACGCGAGGGTTATGACGAATACATCGAAGGCTGGGCGGAGCGCATCGAATACGACGGCCGCGCCGACAAAATGCAGATGTTCAACCGCGCCTCGATGAAAAAAAGCGGCGATGAAGTGCGCGGCAATTACATATCCTATGACGCCAAGACGGAGTTTTTCCAGGTCATCGGCGGCGGCACAAAAGCCGCGGCCGCGGAAAATTCCGATGGTCGCGTGCGCGCGGTGCTGCAGCCCAAGCCGAAGGAAAAGCCGGCTGTCCAGCCGGCGGTGCCGCTCAAACCCGACACCGTGCTGAGTACCCCCCGCGGCGAACTGCAGCCCCCACCCTGATCATCTGAATACCGTGCAGCAATCACCCAGCACCGACACCGGGCCGGCAGCCACGGCCCCGGGCGCCAGCCTGCTGAAGGCGGAACGCCTCAGCAAGCGTTACCGTGCGCGCACCGTAGTCAAGGACGTATCGCTGGAAGTCCGCAGCGGCGAAGTCATCGGCTTGCTCGGGCCGAACGGCGCCGGAAAGACCACCTGCTTCTACATGATGGTGGGCCTGGTTGCGATGGACGGCGGTGAGCTTCATCTCGACGACACACGCCTGACCCATACGCCGATACACCGCCGCGCGCGCCTTGGCCTGAGTTACCTGCCGCAGGAAGCCTCGATATTCCGCCGGCTCAGCGTCGCCGACAACGTGCGCGCCATCCTCGAGCTCTATCACAGTGATGCCGAGGCCATTGAATCCCGCCTCGACACCCTGCTGCAGGATCTGCATGTCGGGCATTTGCGTGACAATCCCGCAATCAGCCTGTCCGGCGGCGAGCGCCGGCGCGTTGAAATCGCGCGCGCGCTGGCCACGGAACCGCGTTTCATCCTGCTCGACGAACCTTTTGCCGGCGTCGATCCGATCGCGGTGATCGAGATCCAGAAAATCATCGGCTTCCTGAAGGAACGCGGCATCGGCGTGCTGATCACCGATCACAATGTGCGGGAGACACTCGGCATCTGCGACCGCGCCTACATCATCAACGATGGATCGGTGCTGGCCTACGGCAAACCCGACGAGATCGTCTATAATGAGAGCGTCAGAAAGGTCTATCTCGGTGAGCATTTCCGGCTTTGAGATGGCCGCTTCGGAATGACCAGATACGCGTAACCGCCGTTGCGCGTAACCGGGAGGCATCCCCTCTGTCCGGACCCCAATGAAACATTCGCTACAGCTCAGACTTTCGCAGCACCTGACATTGACGCCGCAGCTGCAGCAGTCCATCCGGCTGCTTCAGTTGTCCACGCTCGAGCTCAACCAGGAAATCGAGAGGCTGCTGCAGGACAATCCGCTGCTTGAGCGTGAAGATCCTGAACCGCCGCCGCCACCGCCGCGCGACGGCAGCGAGCAGACCGCCAACAGCGAAGCGGCTGCGCCCGCGGAAGCGGAAGCCGTCACCCCCAACGAGGACAGCAGCAGCTTTGATGCGATGGACGGCATTTCCTACGGCGGCAGCGGTGACGCCGAGGACGAGGATTTTTCGCCGCTCGCCGAACAACCGGCCAGCCTGCGCGCCCACCTTGCGGGACAGTTGTCGGTGCTGCACATCCCGGAGCGGGACAAGCGGCTGGTCAGCCTGCTGATTGACTCACTCGATGATGGCGGCTACCTGCCGCAGACGCTTGAAGAAATCGCCGAGATGCTGCCGCCTGAGCTGGAAGTGGCGCCGGAGGAACTGTCGATCGCCCTGCAACACCTGCAGCACATGGAACCCACCGGCATCGGCGCCCGCAGCCTGGCGGAGTGCCTGTCACTGCAACTCGCTGCAATGCCGCCGGATGCCCCTTATCGCGACGCTGCCCTCGAAATCGTCAGGAATCATCTGGATGCGCTGGCTGCCCGCGATTTTGCCCGGCTGAAACGGGCCCTGAAATGCGACGACGCCTGCCTGCGCGCGGTGCAGAAACTGATCGTCAGCCTCAATCCCAAGCCCGGACGCGATTTTTCGACGGAAGAAACCCGGTTTGTGGTTGCCGACGTGATCGTGCGCAAGGTCAAAGGCGTATGGGTGGCCGCGCTCAACCCGGATGCCATGCCCAAGCTCAAGGTCAACCGGCTCTACGCCGACATCCTGCAGCGCAACCGTGGCGGCAATTCCCAGCAGATCAGCGCACAGTTGCAGGAAGCGAAATGGCTGATCAAGAACGTGCAGCAGCGTTTCGAAACCATACTCCGCGTATCTCAGGCCATTGTTGACCGCCAGCGCAATTTCCTTGAACACGGCGAAGTCGCGATGCGGCCGCTGGTGCTGCGCGAAATCGCCGATACGCTGAGCCTGCACGAATCCACCGTGTCGCGGGTCACCACGCAGAAATTCATGCACACCCCGCGCGGCATTTTCGAGCTCAAGTATTTTTTCGGCAGCCATGTTTCCACCGAGGCCGGCGGTTCGGCCTCCAGCACGGCGATCCGCGCCCTGATCAAACAGCTGGTCAGCGCAGAAAACACCCGAACCCCGCTCAGCGACGGCCAGATTTCCGAGTTGCTGGGGCAGCAGGGTATAGTTGTGGCACGGCGAACCATTGCGAAATACCGGGAATCGCTGCAGATCCTCCCGGTGAATCTGAGAAAGACCCTTTGACAAGGAGACGCCATGAACCTGCACCTCACCGGTCACCACCTGCAGATCACACCCGCCATCAGAGAACATGTGGCGCACAAGCTGGAAAAAATCACCGGTCATTTCGATCACGTAATCGACATCAATGTCATCATGACCGTGGAGAAACTGCAGCATAAAGTGGAAGCGACCGTACACCTGAGCGGCAAGGACATCCACTGCGAAACGCAGGGTGAAGACATGTATGTGTCGATCGACCACCTGGTCAACAAGCTTGATCGCGCCATCCTGAAGCACAAGGGCAAACACCTCTCCCACCGCCACGACGGCGAACCGCTGAAACACCAGCCGGCGGAATAACCCGAGCCACGGCTCCCAACCTGCCCTTCATGCCATGAACCTGATTGCCAAGCTGCTGCCGGAATCAAACATCCTGGTCGATGCCGACCTGACCAGCAAAAAACGGGTGTTCGAACAGGCCGGACTGCTGTTCGAGAACAACAGCAGCATTTCGCGCAGCGTTGTCTTTGACAGCCTGTTTGCCCGTGAAAAACTGGGGTCGACCGGGCTCGGCCAGGGTGTTGCGATCCCGCACGGACGCATCAAGGGGCTGAAATCGGCCTCCGGCGCAATGATCCGCGTGCAAAATGCGGTGCCGTTTGACGCGCCTGACGGGCAGAATGTGAGTCTGATCTTCGTGCTGCTGGTGCCGGAGCGCGCGACTGACGAGCATCTGCAGATTCTGTCGGAGCTTGCCCAGATGTTCTGTGACAAACCCTTCCGCGAACGCCTGCTGGGCGCTGCCACGCCGGCGGATCTGCTGCGACTGATCACCGAATGGGAACCCAATGCCGCAGGTCAGCATAGCCCGGCTGTTTGAAGAAACCGGCGGGAAACTGCAGCTCGACTGGATCGCCGGCAGGAACGGCGCCGACAAGGGCATCGACAGCGAGTTCACCAAGGATTCCTCCAAGGGCCTGGTCGGGCACCTGAATTTCATCCACCCCAATGTCATCCAGGTTCTCGGCGATTCCGAAGTCGATTACCTGAACGGCCTGGATGCCGCCGAATGCCGTGGGATGCTGGAGCGGGCCGCCATCCGCGAACTGGCCTGCTTCATCGTCGCTGGCGCCAAAACCGTACCGCCGGTGCTTGCTGCGGTGGCCGAATCAACGCACACCCCGCTGTTCTTTTCGCCGATTCCCAGCGTCGAACTGATGTGGATCCTGCGTCCGCATCTGGCACGAGCACTTGCGGAATCCAGCACCATCCACGGCGTCTTCCTCGATGTCCTGGGCGTCGGGGTGCTGCTGACGGGTGATTCCGGCGTCGGCAAAAGCGAGCTCGCGCTGGAACTGATCAGCCGCGGCAGCGGACTCATCGCCGACGATGTGGTTGAACTCTACCGCCTCGGCCCGGAGAGCATTGAAGGCCGCTGCCCGGGGCTGCTGCGCGATTATCTCGAGGTGCGCGGACTCGGCGTCCTGAACATCCGCACGATTTTTGGCGAGGCCGCGCTGCGTCCCCGCAAGAACGTGAAGCTGATCGTGCATCTTGAACGCCCTTCCGGCTCCGATCTCACCCACCTCGAGCGGCTGCCGCTGAAACCCGGCACCGAATCGCTGATGGGGGTCGACATCCACAAGGTCACCATCCCCGTCGCCGCCGGACGCAACCTCGCGGTGCTGACCGAAGCCGCGGTGCGCAGCCATGTGCTGCAGATGCGCGGCATCGACAGCACGCGTGAATTCATCGAACGCCAGACGCGGTCGATGACCGGCCCCGAAGGCTGACTCCGTGCACTCCGGCCCGCGGCGATGCAGCTGATACTGATCACCGGCCTCTCCGGCTCCGGCAAAAGCGTGGCGCTGGCCGTGCTTGAAGACGCCGGTTATTACTGCGTCGACAACCTGCCGGTGGAACTGGTCGGGCCGCTGGTTGAAAACCTGCGCACTTCCGGCAATGAACGCGTCGCCCTGACCATGGACGCCCGCACCGGCAACGCCGTCTCCGGCCTGCCGGCGGAAGTCGAGCGCCTGCGTGCCGCGGGCATCGACGTGCGGGTCATGTTCCTCGAAGCCAAGTCGGACACCCTGATCAAGCGTTATTCGGAAACCCGCCGCCGCCATCCGCTGTCGCAGGGCGGCCTGACCCTGCCGGAGTGCATCGCGCGCGAACGTGAGCTGGTGGAAGGCCTCTCCGAGATGGCGCATCACGTCGACACCAGCGACCTCCCGGCCAACACCCTGCGCAACTGGGTGAAGGAATTTGCCGCGTTGCCGGCGGCCGGGCTGACGCTGCTGTTCGAGTCCTTCGGCTTCAAGCACGGGATTCCGCTGGACGCCGATTTCGTGTTCGATGTGCGCTGTCTGCCCAATCCCTACTACGACCTGAAACTGCGGCCCCTGACAGGCTGCGATGCGCCGGTCGCGGAATTCATCCGCAATACGCCGGAAGCCATGCGCATGTTTGACGACATCCGCCGTTTCATCAGCGACTGGCTGCCGGCGTTCGAGCGCGACAACCGCAGCTATCTCACCATTGCCATCGGCTGCACCGGCGGCCGCCATCGTTCGGTTTTTTTCGCTGAATCACTGGCTGAACAATTCCGCGCCCGCACCCGTACATTGGCGCGGCACCGCGAACTCGGCGCATGAGCGCCACGTCTGCCGACGGATTGACCGGCGGCATACCCGGCGTAATACCGCTGTTCCCGCTGGGCACGGTGCTGTTTCCCGGCGGCCTGCTGCCGCTGAAAGTGTTCGAGCAGCGCTATGTCGATATGACCAAGGCCTGCCTGCGCGACAGCACGCCTTTTGGTGTCTGCCTGATCAGGGAGGGTCATGAAGTCGGCCAGCCCGCCGCGCCCCATGCCATCGGCTGCCTGGCGCAGATCGCGCAGTGGGATGTGCCCCATCCCAACCTGTTCGCAGTGCTGGCACGCGGCGGCGCGCGTTTCCGCATCCTCGACACCAGCGTTGCCGGCAACGGTTTGATCACGGCGCGCATCGAAGCGCTGCCTGAAGCCACGCAACCGGAGAAGGTGGATCGCGCCTGCCAGGAGGTTTTACGGCTGGCGATAGACCGTGCCGGCGCTGAGAGCGTGCCGGGCCCGATAAAACTCGATGATCCGGTCTGGGTCAGCTACCGCCTGGCGGAAATCCTCCCGGTCTCCGCGCAGGAAAAACAGGCGCTGCTGGAACTGACCGATACCGAAGCACGGCTGGCGCAGCTGCACGCATTGCTGCTGGCCCACGGCATCATAGAAAATATCAATAAAAACAAATAGTTATATAACTATTCCGGGCGCAGTCGCGGCAAACCCCGTTGCCGCAACAAGTCCTGTACCCGCGCCACGGCCGCGGCAACCTCCAGCCATTGCAGCGCTTCGCCACCGGCGGAGTAAATCCCCGCCTCGGTCACGATGAAATCCATCGCGATGTCATGCGCCTGCGGAAAAATGCTCGGTACGCGGCAGGCGTCCCAGGTCACGCCGATGGCAATGACGCGCCGCTCCAGCGCCGCCAGCGTGCGATCAAAATAACCGCCGCCATAACCCAGCCGGTAACCGCGATCATCTGAGGCATTCATCGGCACAATGGCGATATCCGGCAACACCGCCGGGGTGCCGTCGGGCACCGGTATGTCGTACACCCCGCGCCGCATCGGCGCTCCCGGCCACCACTGGCTGAAACGCAGCGGCTGGCCCTTGCCGGTGACTTCCGGCAATGCAGCCACCGCGCCCTGCCCGCGCCAGTAACGCACCGCGTAACGCGCATCAAACTCGGCCTTGAACGGCCAGCAAAAACCGATCACGGCTTTTTGCGGTGACGGCAGCATCGCGCACAGCGATGCAGTCATGCGCCCGCCCCAGGCGGCACGCTCTGTGTCCGCCGCGGCGCTGCGCCAGGCGATCCAATGCTCGCGCTGCGTCTTGCGCCATGCGCTGATGTCCTTCCAGTCCATTGATGCCGGTTGAGCCATCGCCATCCTGTCCATTAACGGCGGCTGATCAACTGCTCAATGATGCCGCGCACCGGCGTCGGCACCGCGGCACGCAAGGCATCATCCGGCGTAATCCACAACCAGCCCGGCTCCTCAATACGTTGCGGCCATGCTGACACGGTGGCCGGTTGTGGCAGGATGTCGAGTTTGAAATGGGTGAAGCCGTGAGCAATCACCGGTAAAGGTTCTTTTAATGTCACGGCCGCGCCATAACGTTGCGCACAGGCTTTGACTGCGTCTGCATCCGCGTCCTCCTCCGGAAACGACCACATCCCGCCCCAGATCCCCGTCGCCGGGCGTTTCTCCAGCAGGATCTCTCCCGCGCGTTGCAGCACCAGCATCATGGTACGGCGTTGCGGCAGTGCCTTGCGCGGCTTGGGTGTCGGCAATTCCGCCACGCGGTCCGTCTTGAATGCAACACACAGCCTCTGCGCCGGACATTCCGTGCAGCGCGGTTTGCTTCGGACACACAAGGTCGCGCCCAGATCCATCAGGCCCTGGGTATAGGGCCGCAAACCGGTTTCGGGCAGCAAGGCTTCGGCCTTTTGCCACAGCTGCGCGGCGACAGCGGTTTCGCCGGGGTAGCCGGCAATGCCGCAGATGCGCGCCAGCACACGCTTCACATTGCCGTCGAGGATCGCGCTGCGTTTGCCGAAAGCAAAAACCAGGATTGCCGCCGCGGTCGAACGGCCGATACCGGGCAGTTCCATGATGGCTTCGAGCGTTTGCGGGAATTTCCCGCCATGCTGCGCCACCACCATCTGCGCCGCGCGATGCAGGTTGCGCGCGCGCGAGTAATAACCCAGGCCGCTCCACAGCGCGAGCACCTCATCCAGCGGCGCTGCGGCCAAGGTCTTCAAGGTCGGAAAGCGCTCGAGGAAACGCTGATAGTAGGGAATGACCGCAGCCACCTGCGTCTGCTGCAGCATGATTTCTGACAGCCACACGGTGTAGGGCTCACGCGAACCCTGCCACGGCAGATCGTGGCGACCGTGGCTTTTCTGCCAGGCTGTCAGCGCGGTGGCGAAATCTTCAGTCACAAATGCCCGTGCTTTTACCGCCAAGGCGCCAAGGCCGCCAAGAAAAGCCCAAAGCGACAAAGCCGGATCCCGAGCACGACGGTGTTTCGCATGTGGTCTTGGCGCTCTTGGCGTCTTGGCGGTTAATTGATTCCAGCTGTTGACTGTGGAGCGGGTGAAGGGAATCGAACCCTCGTATGCAGCTTGGGAAGCTGCCGTTCTGCCATTGAACTACACCCGCATGAGCAAACGATTCTAACGGTTATCCGCAGTCTGCCGCAAACAAACGCCCTGCGTCGCCACCGTTCCGCCATCGATTGCATCAACCCCGGCCTCTCCACGACGTATCGGGACAATTACAAAGGAAACCGGTCGCCGGACCGGCTTTTTTATGTGATTTAATTGCGATGCCGATCCGGGTAAACAGTCACCAAGGACCGCATCATGCAGCGGCATTTTCTGCTTGCCATTGTCGTAATCGTTGCCGCCACGGCCTGCAATCCGGAAGGCGGGGCCGAAACCCCCGCCACCGCCATGCTGCACAGGATCAAGCCGATCAAGGATGCCGGATCGCTGGATTATGCCGGGGCCAGGAAATTCCTCGGGATTCCGCTCGATACCTTTAAATTTGAAATGATCGCGAACGGAGACCGGATTACTTCACGTTCAGGCGAGTATTACATCAGGAAAGGCGGCACCTACCCGGCGGAATTCACCGGCATCGGCTTCGACATGGCCTGGGAAGCGGAAAGCAACCGTCCGTCCACGCAAAGCTGGCACAAAGAAAAAGGCCTGCGGTCATCCCTCCGGGTGTCGTTCGATCAGGAGAAGGTCTGTATTACCAAAGAACTGCTGCAGGACGAATGGGGCCGTGGAAAATCAGGGCGATTCTCCCATGGCGATGCCGTGGCAATCACGTACGGCGCCCTCGACAAGCTACTCATCAGTTTCACATTCAATCAGCCGTGTGCGGACAGCGTCCATGTCATCGCAAATGATCGCGACGCAAACTGGCCCACGCCGGCCGATGCATCCGCCAGCGATGCCGAATTCGTCACCAGTTTTCTGCCGCTCGACAAATCCGGGCAGTCACTCGGTTCACTGGGCTTGCAGTGCGGACCGTCCAATTCAACCAGCAGCAAACCGGAGGATACGGGCTGTGTTTGCCCTCACAAGCGGCAAAGCCCGGCAGGTCCATGCCATTATTCAGTGGGCCTGTCTGACCTGCCGGAAGGCGGGCTTGGAATACGTGTCTGGGCTTTGCTTAATCCGGAAGCGAACTGAAGTTTTTGTCAGACCCGTCCTTTTCGAAGCCGGGGCGCACTGAATCCAGCGACTGTTGCAGGCCTCGACGCGCTGGAAACCCAAAACGATCCCGGGCCGCTGCATGGCAGCCGTTCGCTGCAAAAGCGCATGCCATGAGTGACAACCAGTGACGAAATGTCACTCTGTTTTGGCGGATTGAAGTCGACACCACTTTCCCGTCGCCCAACCAAGACCTCTGTCATGAATCAAGGACAACACAAAAATCTTGCGTGTCCTGATTTATTTACGCAAGGCAATCTAAAATTACGACAACGGCATATTCTGAAAGGTTGCCGTAAGTTCATGTAAGCGCATTGCAAGCCTCGCCGCCGATAGTCGGCAAAAATCCGGCGGGGGACTGCAAGGATGTGCTTCAGCGCCACCGAAACAATATTCGTCTCGCAACCGCAGAAATTCGCGGACGCCGTTTGCTGATGGCCGCGCCATTCCAGTTGCGCCAACTGATCTCGGCTCCATTCCTGCAGGAATTGCATCATTTCCTGTGGACGGAAACCCGGATGGTTGACGATCACGTGGATGCCGGGTGGAATTGCCGCGACCACGCGTGGATACTGTCTTTTCTGCTGCGTACCCATGGCATTGATTGCGTTGTGGCGCATGGCGAAGCTTTTTTTGCCATGGGGCCGACTGCCAAACGTCCCGCCACCAGCTATGGCCAACAACCCCACAGCTGGATCGTGGCCCGCAATCTGGGCGCCATAGATCTGAGCATCAAGCCCGAGTTCTGCAGCGCCGGCGACGTGTTCCAGCTGCCCATCGAATGGGTCTTCCTGAACAGGGCCGGCGCCAAAATCCGCTGTGATGCGCAATTTTTCAATGCGGATGGACCTTTCCGCCTCGCCGCCGAAAACCTTCCGCTGCGCCGCAACCAGGCCGGCGCAGCCTACCGGGTCAGGGAAATTGAATGGCTGGAAACCGATCATGGCGGATTTGCCGCTGACTGGATTCGCTCCCCCCTGTCTGACAAACTGGGGACGCGCTACGGCCGGCAGTCAGGCCCGTATGCGGCACTGCTGATGCACCTGGAAAGTTTTTTGCGCGGCGATGCGCGCAGTCTCGCCGCCTTGTCCTTTGACGAAGCCTGGGGGGTCATTCTTGACCGCCGGTTGTCCAAAACGGAGCCGGGCAACGTCAACGGCGCCGGCGCGTCGCTGCTGTCCACTCTGGGCAATAACCCGGGCTGAGCAGCCGCTTCAGCAGTTCGCCGGCGACACCCGGCACAGCAGCACCTTGAGATTGGTCTGGTCCGACACCGGATCGCGCTGTGTTTTATCCGTCAGGAAATTCACCGAGCGCCAGGGATTGTAGGGCTGGCGTTCGCCCCAGCCGATGGGGATGAATACGGCGGTCGGCCGTATCCCCGCATGCACCCAGGCCATGGCTTCGATTTTCCCGTGTGCAGACTCGACACAGACGCGTTCGCCGTCCTTGATGCCCAAGGCCGCAGCCTTGTCAGGATGGATCTGACAATAGAGATCGGGCCACATTTCCTGCGACTGCCAGAAATAATGCGTCCAGCTGTGGAAATGTGCCGCCGGTGGCCGGCCGGTGACCAGTTCGGTATCGAAGCCCTGCGCACGCAGTTTTGCGCCAGGATGATCGGGCCCGGGGCTGATAATGCGTCCGCGTGCAGTGCCGGTTGCCGGAGAGCAGAACGGCGAGATCACACCCGCCTCGGCATCGGTTTCGAGCAATTCCATGTACGGCAGATCGACCAGCTGCTCACGCTCCGAATAAAACTCCGGCAGCGCCGACATACCCACCGTATTGAATTTGGCCTCAAGCTCCTCGGTCCAGAATTCCAGCTTGCCGGACTGGGTCGGGAAACGTCGCCCTGGCGCACCGCCTGCCACAGTCGTGCCTTCCAAGTACAGCGTTTCGATTTCCGGCGCGTCTTCCGTCGCCACCGGCTGGCGCACCCAGCGGTACGGCACCGAATGCAGGCGTTTTTGCGTGCAGCCTTTGAGGCCCGGACTGTCGCTGCAGACTTCATCCCAGAACACCGCGGGATCCTTGTACTTGTCTTTCAGTACATCATCGAAACCGAGACGTTTGCCGAGCTCGATCCAGATCCAGGTATCCGACTTCGCTTCACCGGGCGGATCGATCATCTTGTCGATCCACACGATGCGGCGGTCATCGTTGGAACGGCCGATCTCGCCCTTCTCGATACCGCTCGCCGCCGGCAGCAGGTAATCCGCGTAGGCCGAGGTTTCATTGGCAAAGAGTTCGATATGCACCATCAGGTCCAGCGCGGCAAATGCGGCCCTCGCCTTGTCCTGCCCCGGCCACTGCGCCAGCGGGTTGTTGCAGGTGATCAGTGCGCGTATGGGATAGGGCTTGCCGTGCAGCATCGCGTCGGTCCAGCCGGCGGGACTGCGCCGCACGCGGGGTTTGTTGATTTTTGGCGTACGGTGCTCCGGCACCTTGGCCGCGATCGGCGTGCCGGCGCTCATATTGAAGAATGCGCCGCCGCGCCGGCCCCAGTTTCCGGTGATCGCCGCGACGAACATCAGTACGCGGTTGGTCTGCGTGCTGTTGGTGTGCTGGTTGACGCCGCGGCTGGCAAAAATCACACAGCCATCAGCGGCGGCGATTTCTTCAGCGAGGCGTTTGATTTCTTCTGCGGCAATGCCGGTGGCTTTCGCCGCCCATTCCGGCGTGTAATTTTTCTGCAGGATGAAGTCACGCCATTGTTCAAAACCGAGCACCCACTCCGCGCAGTAAGCCGCGTCGTGCAGATTATTGGCGAAGATGTGCTGGGCCAGCGCGAGGCCGAGCGCCATGTCGGTGCCGGGACGGATCGGCAGCCAGCGGTCGGCTTTCGACGCGG
>CAZSIR010000058.1:0-15892 GCA_964606765.1 uncultured Bordetella sp.
GTGATGACTATGTGGTGGCGCTGAACCTGCTGTCGCGCAGCCCGCAGTGGCTGACCTCCATCGGAGCGCTGCCGATGTACCTCGGGCTGGACCTGCGCGGCGGCGTGCATTTCCTGATGCAGGTGGACATGAAGGCGGCGCTGACCAAGAAGATGGAGACCTTTGTCAACGACATCCGCGGCACGCTGCGCGAACAGCGCATCCAGTATTCGGGCATCGCGCGTGAAGGACAGACGGTGGTGCTGCGCTTCCGCGAGGCGGCATTGCGTGACAAGGCGCTGGCGCGCATCAGCAAGGACGCGCCGGACCTCGAGCTCAACACGGCAGACGATGCCGGGGAATACCGCATCACCGGCACGCTGAGAGCCGAGGCGCAGCGCCGCACCCAGGAATTCGCGCTGCAGCAGAACATCAACACGCTGCGCAACCGCATCAACGAGCTGGGTGTGGCCGAGCCGATCATCCAGCAGCAGGGCGCCGACCGCGTGGTCGTGCAGTTGCCCGGCGTGCAGGATACGGCCAAGGCCAAGGACATCCTCGGACGCACGGCGACGCTGGAAGTGCGCATGGTGGATGACGAGCGCATGGATCCGGCGGTGCTGGCGCAGGCCAAGGCGGGCCAGGTGCCCTTCGGCACCGAGCTTTACTACGAACGCAACGGCCAGCCGGTGCTGGTGAAAAAGCAGGTGGTGCTGACCGGCGAGCGCATCAATGATGCCCAGCCCGGTTTTGACGGCAATACCGGCGAGCCGGCGGTGCACATCAATCTTGACGGTACCGGCGCGAGGATTTTCCAGCAGGTCACCCGCGAGAACGTCGGCAAACGCATGGCCATCCTGCTGTTCGAGCGCGGCAAGGGCGAGGTGGTGACGGCGCCGGTGATCCGCAGCGAAATCGGCGGCGGACGCGTGCAGATCAGCGGGCGCATGACCACTGAAGAATCAAGGGATGTATCGCTGCTGCTGCGCGCCGGCGCGCTGGCAGCGCCGATGGACATCGTCGAGGAGCGCACGGTCGGCCCGTCGCTGGGTGCGGACAACATCCGCATCGGTTTCAACTCCACGCTCTACGGTTTTGCCGCGATCGCGGTGTTCATGATGGTCTATTACACGACGGTCGGCGTTTTTTCGGTGGTTGCGCTGGCCGCCAACCTGCTGTTCCTGATCGCGCTGCTGTCGATGCTGCAGGCCACGCTGACATTGCCCGGCATGGCCGGCATCGCGCTGACCATCGGCATGGCGATTGACGCCAACGTGCTGATCAACGAGCGCATCCGCGAGGAATTGCGCAACGGCAATACGCCGCATGCGGCGATCTTCGCCGGCTATGACCGCGCCTGGGGCACCATCCTCGACTCCAACATCACCACGCTGATCGCGGGTTTTGCGCTGTTTGCCTTCGGCTCGGGGCCGGTGAAGGGTTTCGCCGTCGTGCTGTGCCTGGGCATCATCACCTCCATCTTCAGCGCGGTGATGGTGTCGCGCGGCATGATGAACCTCTATTACGGCAGCCGGCGCAAGCTTGAGCGCATCGCCATCGGTTAACGGGATCACTCGCCATGGAATTTTTCCGCATCAAAAAAGACATCCCGTTCATGCGCCATGCGCGCCTGTTCAACGTGATATCCCTGATCACCTTCCTGATTGCCGTCGGTTCGCTCGCGGTGCAGGGCCTGAACCTCGGGGTCGATTTCACCGGCGGCACCGTGATGGAGGTTTCCTATCGCGAGCCGCCGAAGCTGGACGACATCCGGGCCTCGGTTTCCAGGCTCGGTTTCAGCGAGGCCTCGGTGCAGAACTTCGGCACCGCGCGCGACGTGCTGATCCGCCTGCCGGTGAAGGAGGGGGTGACCAGCGCCAAACTGTCCGAGCAGGTGCTGCAGGAACTGCGCAAGAATGATGCCGGTGTCGAAATGCGCCGTGTGGAATTCGTCGGACCGCAGGTCGGCAAGGAATTGTTTGAGAGCGGGGCGCTGGCGCTGCTCTTCGTCTGCATCGGCATCGTGGCCTATCTGGCGCTGCGTTTTGAATGGAAATTCGGCCTCGCGGCAATCATCGCCAATCTGCACGACGTGATCATCATCGTCGGCGTGTTCTCGATATTCCAGTGGGAATTTTCACTGCCGGTGCTGGCTGCGGTGCTCGCCATTCTCGGTTACTCGGTCAACGAATCCGTGGTGGTGTTCGACCGGGTGCGCGAATGTTTCCGTGCCCGGCAGTACCGCAATTCGGCGGTGCCGCAGGTGCTGGACGCCGCGATCACCCAGACCATGTCGCGGACCATCATCACCCACGGTTCAACGCAGATGATGGTGCTGGCGATGCTGTTTTTCGGCGGCGAAACCCTGTTTCATTTTGCGCTGGCGCTGACCATCGGCATCTGCTTCGGCATCTACTCCTCGGTGCTGGTTGCGGCGCCGATCGTGATGTATCTCGGCGTTTCGCGCGACGACCTGATCAAGATCGAGAAAAAGCCGGAGAACGAGTCCGGCGCCGTCGTTTAAGCGGGTCCGGGCGTGGAATTCCTCGCCACGCTGATCGACGTTGCGCTGCATCTCGACCGGCACCTGCAGGTGCTGGTCGCCAATTACGGCGCCTGGGTTTACCTGATCCTGTTCCTGATCGTGTTTTGCGAGACCGGCCTGGTGGTGACGCCGTTCCTGCCCGGCGACTCGCTGCTGTTTGTCGCCGGCGCAGTCGCCGCCGCCGGCGGCATGAACGTGCATCTGCTGGTGGTGCTCCTGATCATTGCCGCGGTGCTGGGCGACGCGGTCAATTACGCGGTGGGCCATTACATCGGTCCGCGGGTGTTCAAGTCGAAGGAATCGCGCTGGCTGAATCCGAAACATCTCGAGCGCGCGCATGCATTCTACGAACGCCACGGCGGCAAGACCATCATCATCGCCCGCTTCGTGCCCGTCGTGCGCACCTACGCCCCCTTCGTCGCCGGCGCGGCGAGCATGCCGTATCCGCGGTTTGCGCTGTACAACATCAGCGGCGCCGTGCTGTGGGTGGTTTCCCTGGCCTATGCCGGCTATTTTTTCGGCAACATCCCGCTGATCAAGAACAACCTGACGCTGGTCATTGTCGCCATCATCATCCTGTCGATACTGCCCGGCGTCTTTGAGTACCTGCGCCACCGCAAGCGCAGCGACTGAACGTGAATCTCTACCTGCGCCTGCTGTGGCTGCTGTGGCGCCTGCGCGGCGTGCAGCAACGGAGTCTTTTCGAGGAGTCGCGGGTCACCTTCTGCGTGTGGCTCAACGACTGCGATCTCAACCTGCACATGAACAACGGGCGCTATCTGACGTTCATGGACCTGGGACGGTTGCACCTCACCGCGCAGTGCGGGCTGCTGCGCGAGACTCTCAGTCGGCGCTGGATGCCGGTACTGGCTGCGGCGGAAATCACCTACATCCGCTCACTGAAACCGTTCACGCGCTTTGAACTGGTGACGCGGCTGCTGACCTGGGATGAGCGCTATGTCTATCTCGAGCAGCGCTTTGAAAGCGGGGGCAGGGTCTGTGCGCATGCCTTTGTGAAAGGCGTGTTTCTCAAGCAGGGCACGCGCGTGCCGAACGCTGATTTGCTGCGCGCCATCGGTCACGAGGACCCTGCGCCGGCCCTGCCTGAAGCCCTGCGGCATTGGGCTGCGCTCGCGGCGAGCAAGCGCGACGAACAAAATAATTAATCAAATCAAATACTTATTGAATTCCTGCTATCGTTGACCGTGCCGCGGTCGTAGCAGTTCAGATGCGTTTGGCCAGCGCCACGGCTTTGCCGATGTAGCTGGCCGGCGTCATTTCCAGCAGGCGCTTTTTTTCGGATTCGGGAATGCCCTGCAGCCCTTTGATGAAAGCCTGCAGCGTGTCGCGGTTGATGCCCTTGCCGCGCGTGAGTTCCTTCAGCTGCTCGTAGGCGCCGCTGACGTTGTAACGGCGCATGACAGTCTGGATCGGCTCCGCCAGCACTTCCCAGTTGGCGTCGAGGTCCGCCGCGAGCTTTTCACGGTTGGCTTCGAGCTTGTTCAATCCCTTCAGGCAGGAATCCCAGGCCAGCAGCGCATAACCCAGCGCGACGCCCATGTTGCGCAATACCGTGGAGTCCGTCAGGTCGCGCTGCCAGCGCGACACCGGCAGTTTTTCCGACAGATGGCGCAGCAGCGCATTGGCGAGGCCGAGGTTGCCTTCGGAGTTTTCAAAATCGATCGGGTTGACCTTGTGCGGCATCGTCGATGAGCCCATTTCACCGGCTTTGGTTTTCTGCCTGAAGTAACCGACGGAAATGTAGCCCCAGATGTCGCGGTCAAGGTCGAGCAGGATGGTGTTGGTGCGGGCCACCGCATCAAACAGTTCGGCGATGGCGTCGTGCGGCTCGATCTGGATGGTGTAGGGATTGAATTCGAGGTCCAGCGATTCGACAAACCGTTGGGCGAAATTTTCCCAGTCGATGTCGGGATAGGCGGCGAGGTGGGCGTTGTAGTTGCCGACCGCGCCGTTGACCTTGCCGAGCAGCTTGACGGAAGAAATGCGCGCGGCGGCACGCTGCAGGCGCGCGACGACGTTGGCCATTTCCTTGCCCAGCGTGGTTGGCGACGCCGGCTGGCCGTGGGTGCGCGACAGCATCGGTGCATCGGCGAGTTCATGCGCCAGCGTGCGCAGCCGCGCGGTGACGGACTCCAGCATCGGCAGCAGCACGCTGCCGCGCGCTTCCGCCAGCATCAGCGCATGGCACAGGTTGTTGATGTCTTCCGAGGTGCAGGCGAAATGGATGAACTCCGCGACCTTCGTGACTTCGGCGTTTTTGGCGAGGCGTTCCTTGAGGAAATACTCAACCGCCTTGACGTCGTGGTTGGTGGTGGCCTCGATCGCCTTGACGCGCTCGCCGTCGTTTTCGGAAAAATTCTTCACCAGCGCGTCGAGTTCGGCGATGGTCGCCGCGGAGAAGGCCGGCACCTCCTTCAGCGCCGGTTCCGCCGCCAGCGCCTTCAGCCATTCCACTTCGACGCGCACCCGCTGGCGGATCAGCGCGTTTTCACTGAAGCAGTCGCGCAGCGCGCCGAGCTTGCCGTGATAGCGGCCGTCGAGCGGGGAGAGGGCGGTCAGCGGTGTGAGCGGCATGTCGGCGGAAATGAGTCTGTAAAGCATGGATTTTATCATGCGCCCCTTTGCCACTGTCGCGCCGCGGCCTTCGTGTATCCTGCCTGCTGCCCAAAACAACAACCGCCGCAGCAGCGCTGCGGCGAGACTCCCGATGTCCGTGCAGCGTACCCCGCGTGACTGGATGCTCCTGCTGGCGCTGGTCGCCATGTGGGGCTCTTCGTTCATGTTCAACCGCATCGCGGTGGCTTCTCTGCCGCCGCTGACGGTGGTTGCCGGACGCGTCGGTGTCGCGGCGATCGTGCTGCTGGCCATCGTTTATGCCAGCGGCCGGCAGCTGCCGCCGCCGGGGAAGGCATGGCTGCCTTATGTGGTGATTGCAATCATCGGCAACGCGGTGCCGTTTTACCTGATCACCTGGGGGCAGCAGGTGGTGGAGAGCGCGCTGGCCGGCATCCTGATGGCGATAATGCCGCTGGCGACCATCGCGCTCGCACACTTCCTGATTGCAGGCGAACAGCTGACACGGCAGCGCATCACCGGGTTCGGCATCGGTTTTCTCGGCATCGTGCTGCTGATGGGTCCTGCGGCGCTGGCCGGGATCGGTGGTGATGCGGTGCGCATCGTGTCGCAGCTCGCGGTGCTCGGCGGTGCGCTGTGTTACGCGCTGCAGAGCGTGCTGACGCGCTTGATGATCAAGGGGGATGTCATCGTATCCGCCGCCACCACGCTGCTGCTCGCCGCGCTGCTCGTCGTGCCGGTTGCGCTGTGGTTTAACAAGCCCTGGGCCCTGGTGCCGGCGCTCTCTTCAGTGACCGCGGTGTTCTGGCTGGGCGTCGGACCGACGGCGATTGCGACGGTGCTTTATTTCATGCTGATCCGGTCCGCCGGCCCGTCCTTCATGTCGCTGGTGAATTATCTGAGCCCCGGTGTTGCGGTGATGCTGGGACTGCTGGTGCTGGGCGAAACGCCGCAGGCCAATGCCTATTTCGGTTTGATGCTGATATTGGCGGGCCTTGCCATCAGCCAGATGCGGCGCCCGGCAGCGGCTACTTGAAAAACGCGCTTTTCCCCTCATATTCCTTCCAAGCCTTTGATTTTATTGGGTTTTTATTGTAAATCCCGATAAAAATCAAAGACTTACAACGAAAGGGAAACGCCATGCGCATCGTCTACAACAGTGATCAGTATTACGTCGCCGAATATCCGGGCCAGCAGGGACTGGAGCTGGTGGACAAGCGTTCTTCGCGCGGCACGTACTTCCAGGGCGATGTTGCGGAAAAATTCGCCAACGCGCTGAATGCCGCCGTCGGTGAGGATGCGTCGGAAGAACACATCGACGAGTTCCTTGGCAATTTCAGCGTATTGCTGAATTCGCCCGTGGTTTACCACTAGGGCGGCGGATCTGCGCGGCGCAATCACGGATCAGGGCGCCCAGCCGCAGGACCGCGGCTGATTCCTGGTTGGATTTCCGGCACAGGAATGCGATCGGCGACATCGAACTGTCGAGTGTGACCGGCAGTACGCGCAGCAGGGCCAGTCTTTGCCAGTCATGCGCGACCACCGAAGGCGCGATGGTCAGGTAAGGCGAGTGCTGGACCAGGCTCATGCTGGAGACCACCGACAGCGACTCGATGCGCGGCTTGGGCGGCGCGAGGCCGGCGCGCAGGAAGGTGTTGGTCAGCACCTGCCGTGCCACGGTTTCCGGCGGCGGCAGTATCCAGTCCGCGTCGCGCAGATGCCGGAGCTTGATGCCGCGCTTCCCGGCCAGCGTGTTTTTTGCGCCGCAGACCAGGCTCATGCCTTCATCGTAGAGTTTCTGCTGATGGAACTCCTCGGGGTCCATGGAGGCCACCACTTCCTGCGTCAGCCGAGCGACCACGCAATCGACTTCGCCGCTGCGCAGGGCCGGCAGCAATTGCGAGGCCACGCCTTCGACGAAGCGCAGCCGCAGCTCCGGCCATTCATCGTGGATGCGCCGCACTGCCTGGGGCATCAGGTCGAGCATGACCCGCGGCAGCGCGCCAACGCTGAGCAGTTGCGTGGCGTCGGCGGAATCCCGCGCCTGAGCGGCGGCCAGGCATGATTCGCCGACAATGACCCGCGAACGGTCGAGAATCGCGCGGCCGCTGACGGTCGCGACCATGCCTTTGCGGCTGCGCTCAAACAGCGTCACGCCAAAAACCGACTCCAGATCGCGCAGCATCAGGCTGGCCGCCGGCTGGGTCAGATTCATGGCCTGCGCCGCCTTGCGCATGGTCCCTTCACGCACCAGCAGGTCGATCAGCTGGAAGTGGCGCAGGCGCAGGTTGCCGAGACGGTTGGGCAGGGCTTCAGTGTGTCCTGTCATGGTTGTCGCGTGGTCCGTTGGTCGGATGAATCAACAAGGGCCGCATTCGTGTGTGGCGCAACGGACGGCCCGGAGTAAACATTCGATATTGATATCACATAATCAATATTACTCATTTTAGCTTATCGTTACGCGCCACTAAAATCGGCGCATGAACCATTCACCTGCCGTTGCTGCGCCGCCGCTGCACCTTGAACGGGTATGCGGACATCTGCTCGTCGCTCCGGTCGCCGAACCGGTGCGCAATTCGTTCCGGGTGCTGACCGAGCGGACTGCGCTGCTGGTGCAGGTCACGGATGCCGATGGTGTTTCGGGCTGGGGTGAAATCTGGAGCAATTACCCGCCCGGCGGAGCCAGCCATCGCGCCAACCTGCTGCAGCAGGTGGTCGCGCCGCTGATTGCCGGCAAAACATTTGCCGGTCCCGGCGCGGCGTTTCATGTACTTGAAAAGGCATTGCGGGTGCCGGCATTGCAGTGCGGGGAATTCGGCCCCTTCGCCCAGGTGGCAGCCGGCGTGGACATGGCGTTGTGGGACCTGGCTGCGCGCAAATTGCGCCTGCCTTTATGGAAATGGCTGGGCGGTGTGCGTGAAGTCCGGGTGTATGCCAGCGGACTCGGGCCGCAGAAGCCGGAGAACATTGCGGCCCGGATGATCGAACAGGGTCATCGCGCCGTGAAGCTGAAAGTCGGCTTTGGCGCCGGGGTTGATGATGACAATGTGCGCAGGCTGCGGGCCCTGGTCGGCGACCAGGGTGAAGTCATGCTGGATGCGAACCAGCGCTGGGATGTCGATGCCGCGCTGGCGGCAGCCCGCGGCTTCGCCGGCAGCCGGCCGCTGTGGCTGGAGGAGCCGGTGCCCGCTGATGAAATGCTGCCGGTCTGGCAGACGCTGGCGCGGCAGTCACCGGTGGCGCTGGCGGCCGGAGAAAATCTGCGCGGCCTGGATCCATTTTCCGCAATGCTGGATGCCGGCGTCGTCTGCGCCATCCAGCCGGACATCGGCAAGTGGGGCGGCTTCACCGGCTGCCTCGAGGTCGCCCGGCGTGCGGATGAAACCAATACGCTGTTTTGTCCGCACTGGCTGGGGGGCGGCCTCGGGTTGCTGGCTACGCTGCATCTGCTGGCCGGAACGGGCGGCAGGGGCTGGGGTGAAATCGACGCCAACCACAATGCCCTGCGTGAACAATTCCTGTTTCCGGGATTTGCCGTTGCTGAAGGCAGGGTGGCCCTGAATGATGAACCCGGACTGGGATTTGTGCCGGACGATGCATTGCTCCGGCAATACCGGAAGTGATGTTTTTGCAGCCTGCCATTGGATTCGACTCGAGGAGAAAAACATGAGCCATAAAATTCTTGCTGTCACAGGTGTAATTCTGGCCTGCGGTTTTGGAAATGCGGCAGCCCAGGCTTACCCGGACCGTCCGGTGCGCATCATTGTGCAGTTCTCCCCCGGCGGCAATGTCGACACCGCGGCGCGGGTGATCGCGCAACAACTGACGAAGCAGCTTGGCCAGCAGATGGTGGTCGATAACCGGGCCGGGGCCAGCGGTTCGATTGCGTACCAGACGGTTGCCACAGCTTCGCCGGATGGTTACACGCTGGGCATCGGGCATATCGGCCATCTGGCATTGAATCCGCACATGCTGGGCAAGCTGCCCTACGACCCGCTGCGGGATTTCACCGCGATTTCCCGCACCGTCGAAGCGCCGAACCTGCTCGCGGTGCATCCGTCGCTGCCGGCAAAAAGCGTCAAGGAACTGGTGGCCCATGCCAAGGCCAATCCCGGCAAAATCGCGCACGGCACCGGCGGCGTCGGCACCGTCGGGCATCTGGCCGGTGAAGTGCTTTCGGCGAGGGCGGGCATCAGCCTGCTGCACGTGCCGTACAAGGGAACCTCGCAGGTGATCGCCGACCTGATCGGCGGTCAGGTGCAGATGAGTTTTGGCGGGCCACCCGCGCTGCTGCCGCATGTCAAAAGCGGCAAGCTGCGCGCGCTGGCCATCACCACGCTGAAGCGCTCGGAAGCTTTCCCCGACCTGCCGACCGTGGCCGAAGCCGGATTTCCCGGATTTCAGGCCGTGGCCTGGATGGGCATCATTGCGCCCGCCGGCGTCAGTCCGAAAATCGTCGATGCCCTGAACCGGGAGATTCGCGCTGCGCTGGCGGTACGTGAAGTCCAGGATCCGCTGGGTCGCCTGGGATTCGAACTGGGCGCCTCAACGCCGGCCGAATTCGCCGCATTCATCCGGTCCGAGCATGCGTTCTGGGGCAAGTTCATCCGGGAACGCGGCATCAAGGCCGAGTAAACCGGAATCTGTCAGGGGGCGAGCCGCGACCAGCCCGGTTCGTCGCGGTCGAGCAGGCGTTTCAGCGCGATGAAGTGCAGCCGCGCCTGCGTGTCGTCGGTCATCTGCGCCGCGGTGGTGCGTGCAACCGGTTCCGGCACCATGCGCAACGGCTTGCCGGTGCCCATGCCCAGCACCTGCAGCATGCAGGCGCGTTCGAGGTAATACAAATCATCAAAGGCCACGTCGATGGATGGGCCGGTGACGATGATGCCGTGGTTGGCGAGGAACAGCACATCGGCGCTTTTTAATCCGGCGACGATGCGCGCGCCCTCTGCGGCATCCAGCGCCAGTCCGTTGTAATTCTCGTCATAGGCCGTGCGCCCGTAAAACTTCAGCGCGACCTGACTTGCCGCTTCGACGCGGCCGCCATGCACCACCGTCAATGCGGTGGCAAAGGGCATGTGGGTGTGCAGCACGCATTTCGCATCGGGTTTGCTGCGGTGCGCCGCGCCGTGGATGAAAAACGCAGTGGGTTCGACTTCATGCCGGCCGGCGACCTTGTTGCCCCGGGCATCGACCGTCACCAGGTCAGCCGGCGTCACCTCCGACCAGTGCAGGCCCTGCGGGTTGATCAGGAAATGCCCGGGGTGTCCTGGCACTTCCGCGCTGAAGTGATTGCAGATGCCTTCGCCCAGGCCCATGCGTGATGCGCTGCGCAGCGCGGCGGCGAGGTCGATGCGGGCCTGTTGTTCGGGAGAAGGTTTTTTAGCCATGAAAATTTCTGCTGCAAAATTGTTGTGTATCAGTCTTGTTGTATATCAGTCGACGCGGATGTTGCCGGCCTTGGCAATTTTGGTCCACTTCGCGATGTCGGCCTTGATCATCGCCGCGAATTCCTCGGGCGTATTGGCCGAGACCAGTGCGCCGCGCTTGATCATCTGCTCCCGCATTGCCGGGGTTTTCAGTTCGGTGACCAGGATGGTGTTCAGCCTGCGGATGATATCGGGCGAGGTGCCTGCCGGCGCGCCGACGCCCTGCCATGAACCGCCGTCGAAACCCTTGACGCCGCCTTCCTCGACGGTCTGCAAATCGGGCATCGGCGGGAAACGGTCTTTTGATGACACGGCAATCGCGCGCAGGCGTCCGCTTTCAACCTGCGGCATGACGCCGATTGCGGTATTGAAGGCGAGCTGCACCTGGCCGGAGAGCTGATCCACCACCGCCTGGGCCTGGCCCTTGTACGGCACGTGCACCATTTTTGCGCCGGTATAGAACTTGAACATTTCCATCAGCATGTGCGGGCTGCTGCCGTTGCCGGTGGAGGCGTAGGTCAGCGCGTCGGGTTTGGCCCTGGCGATGGCCAGCAGGTCCCTGACGTTTTTCGCCGGCAGCGCCGGGTGCACCGTGAGCAGGCTGGGCAGGCTCGCCATCAGCGTGATGGTGGCCAGATCCTTGACCGGGTCGTAGGTCATTTTCTTGTAGATCGCCGGTGATACGCCCTGCGCCGCGGTGATCATGCAGATGGTGTAACCGTCAGCGGGGGCCTTGGCGCACAGGTCGGCGCCGATGTTGCCGCCGGCGCCGCCGCGGTTGTCCGGGATGAACTGCTGGCCGGTGGACTTGGAGAGTATGTCGGCTGCAATGCGGCCCATGATGTCGGTCGGGCCGCCCGGCGGGAAGGGGATGATGAAGCGCACCGGTTTCGCCGGATACTGTTGCGCGATTGCCGCCCAAGGACACAGGGCGAGCAGCAGTGCAACGGCGTATGGCAGGGGATGTTTCTTCATGATGTCCTCCTCCGGACTTTGGGATTGATTATGGTTCGGATTTTATTATGCCGCAGGTGCAAGGGGCGTTGTCAGCGGAATGATGTCCGGACGCTTTTTTCCGCTGAACAGAAAACGGTTGAGGATTTTGTAGGTATCGAGATCGAACAGCGGTCGCGTTGCCCGGTCCTGCAATTCATGCAGTTCCGCCTCGCTGCGCGCGGTACCCAGATGGCACCACTGGTCGAGCACGTGCAGCTCGCTGCGCCCGCCGTCAGCGGTGGTCTCCCGCACGGCAATGCGCCCGGGGAACGGCCATGCCCGAACACGCAGTTTTGCAAATGCCGCAGCAAGCCGCAGTGCGTGGGCAGCCGGTGTTTCCCTGCCGGCACAGGCGCCGCGACAGCGTTTGATTTGCCAGGCAAAACAGGGGCCCTCGCGTTTTTCCAGTCCCAGCAGTTTGTGGCACAGCTCGTGTTCGGCGGCGAGTTCGCGCAGCGATTCGATGGCTGTGCGGCGTGAACGGAACAGGCCGAACAGGTCACGGAATTCACCGCCGGCCAGGTCGCGCGCCGACACCAGTTGCGGTGCGGCAGTATGCTCAGCTGAGTTCCATTGCCATGCGCAGAGTTCTCCGGCGCGGCGCAATTGCCGGTTGTGCACGGGGGAGAGTTTTTTCACCAGCCTCGCCTCTTCGATCAGCGCGCCCAGCTCGCCCGCGGTTTCGATCCAGTCGATGCGTTTGACTTCAGCGGCGATGCGCATGTCCTTGGCGACCCGATGGTCGCCGGAAAAATGCGACATCACGCGGCTGCGCAGGGTAATGCTTTTGCCGACATACAGCGGCACGTCCCGGTTGTCGTCCGACAGGCCGTAAAACAGGTAAACGCCAGGGCCTTCGGGAATGGTGTCGAACACGGTGTCGGGCAACCCCGCCGGCACGGTGGCGGTTTTAAGCAGTTTTGCCACCGCTTCCAGCACGGCGGTTTCGCCGGGATCTTCGCGCCATTTTTGCGCGAGCTGCCACAGCACGGCGGCGTCACCCAGCGCGCGATGCCGCGCATTGCACTCGATGCCATGGCGGATGATCAGGCTGTCGAGGTTGTGCCGCGGATGCTGCGGAAACAGTTTTCGCGACAGCTTTACGGTGCACAGCACCGGCGCCGAGAAGGGTTTTCCGAGCCTTCGGAATTCATTCTTGAGAAAACCGTAATCAAAACGCGCGTTGTGGGCAATCAGCACTCGACCATCGATGGCCTCGTACAGTTCACCCGCGATTTCCTCAAAACGCGGTGCAGCGGCCACCATTGCGTTGCTGATACCGGTCAGTGACTGGATCACCGGTGGAATGCTGATGCCGGGATTGACCAGTGTCGACCATTCACGGACAAAACGTCCGTGATCGACTTCGATCAGTCCGACTTCGGTGATGCGATCGTGGGTGGCGGTTGCGCCGGTGGTTTCGAGATCGAGAAAAACAACCGGGCGGTCGTACATCGCCGTCGTTTGCCGCCGCGCTCAGCGCGGCGCGCGGTGGCCCATGGCCTGAGAGATGCGGGCCGCGGCCTGGCGCACGGATTCCGCCCAGGTTTTGCGGAAACGTTCAGTCGGGGCCGAGACCGAAAGGCCCGCGACCAGCTGGCCTTCGTCGTTGTAGATGCCGGCGCCGACGCAGCACACGCCGCGTTCGGCCTCTTCGTTGTCGTAGGCGTAGCGCTGGCTGCGGATTTCCTCCAGTTCGCGCGCCAGCACCCTGGCATCGGTCAGCGTATTGTCGGTGTAACGCTTGAGGCCGCTGCGGGCGGCGTATTCGCTGACGCGCTGCGGCGTTTCCGCCGCGAGGAATATCTTGCCCACTGCGGTGATGTGCAGCGGCGCATGGGCGCCGATGATCTGCACCACGCGCATCATCGTGTTGCCCTCGGCGGTGCGTTCGATGTAGACCACTTCGTCATCGCGGCGCACCGACAGATTGACGGTTTCGCCCAGCGCGCGATGCAGCTCCTGCATGTGCGGCAGCGCTTCCTGGCGCACGCTGATGCGGGATTTGACCAGGCTGCCCAGTTCAACCAGGCGGATGCCCAGACGGTACATGCCGGGCTCGATGCGGTCCACCAGCCGGTTGTCGACCATCACGCCGAGGATGCGGTGCGCGGTGGAAGGGTGCAGCTTGGTCGCCGTCGCGAGCTGCTTCAATGTGGCCGGCACCGTGTGCTGCGACAGCACGTCGAGCAGCTGCATCATGCGCTCGATGACCTGTATCGAAGGTTTGGCGGATTTTTCGGCCACGGTGTGGGTGTTGGTTCTGAACTGGTAAATCGGGATTTTACATTATGAAATATACCCGGCCAACCCGCCGCGCCACTGGTCGTCGGCGGTTTTCGTTAAACTGGAAACGCCATGGCCCATCCGAATTCCCGCAATGCCGCCGCCGATCCGCCGGCCGCCCCGCCCCGCAACTACATGACGCCCGAAGGTTATGCGCGATTGAAGCGCGAACTGCTGCATCTGCTGGATGTGGAGCGTCCGGAACTGGTGAAAGTCGTGTCCTGGGCGGCGTCGAACGGGGACCGCTCGGAGAACGGCGATTATCTTTACGGAAAAAAACGCCTGCGCGAGATCGACCGTCGTATTCATTACCTGAACAAGCGGCTCGACAAGCCGGAAGTGGTTGATCCGGCGGCGCGCGGCGAGACCGACCAGATTTTTTTCGGCGCCACCGTGGATTACCTGGACAGCACGGGCGAGGAGCACAGCGTGACCATCGTCGGTGTCGACGAGGTGGATCCGGCGCGCGGCCATGTCAGCTGGATTTCGCCGATCGCAAAGGCGTTGCTCAAGCGGCGCAACGGTGACATCGTGAAGCTGATGAAGCCGGGCGGCGCGGAAGACATCGAAATCATCGATGTGCGTTACCGGTCCACTGCAGAAACACCGGAGGGCGGATGACGGCCTCATTGTTCGCCGCTTCAGTCGCCGCGTGGCGCGCCACCAACGGCATTCCGCGGCCGGTCACGCCGCCGCTGGATGCCGTGGTCAAGCTTTCCATCCGCGCCGTGGACGGCGCGCGCACCGCGGACACGCTGGGCGCGGAGCGCGAAGGTACCGGCATCGTCATCGACGGCAACGGATTGATCCTGACCATCGGCTACCTGGTGCTGGAGGCGGCGTCGGTGCTGGTGATGACCGGCGACAACAAAATCTATCCGGCGAACGTCGTCGGCTTCGACCATGCCACCGGTTTCGGATTGCTGCGCGCCTCACCGGCCCCTCCGTGTGCTCCGGTGGTGCTCGGAGATTCCACCAGTCTCGGTGAATTGCAAAGCCTGGTGGTGGCCGGACATGCCGGCGCCGGCGGCGTCACCGGCGCTGCGCTGGTCTCGCGGCGCCGTTTCATCGGCTGGTGGGAATACATGATCGACGATGCGCTGTTTACCGCGCCCCCGCGGTATGAACACAGCGGCGCCGCGCTGTTCGACGGCAATGGCCGCCTGGTCGGCATCGCTTCGCTGTGGGTCAGCGACGCGCTGAATGCCGGCGTCGCGTTTCCCGGCAACATGTTCGTGCCGATCAACCTGCTGAAGGACGTGCTCGACGATCTGGTGCGCGACGGCCGGCGTCGCGGTACGCCGCGGCCCTGGCTCGGCCTCAACACCGAACAGGTGGATGGCCATGTCGTGGTGTCGCGGGTGCTGCCGGATGCACCGGCGGATCTGGCCGGGCTGAAGCGCGGCGACATCATTCTCGGCATCGGCGGCGACTCCATCGGCGGGCAGAGCGAGTTCTACCAGAGCCTGTGGTCCAGCAGCGCCGGGGATGATGTCACCCTGCACATCGTCCGCGACAAGGTGGTCAAGCATTTGATTGTGCAGACGGGCGATCGCCTGTCCTACCTGCAGCCCTGGCGGCTGGTATGACAGATGAATTTAACAATAAGTATATGATTAATAAAGATATTTTTTGATTTTCCGGGCAATGGGCCAGTCGCCCGCGAGTCCCCCCGCATTTTTTAATTCACGCCCGGCGAGAGATAGTTCACGGCAATGCCGCCGGCTGCATGGAATAATCGTTTGCCCTTGATTATTAATGCCGGATGACCAGCAAGCGCGTGGGTCAGGCAGAGGGCTTGGCGCGACAGGGGATGCGATGAAAAAAATACGCAAGACTCATCAGGGTCATTGGGCTTCCACCCCCTGGCAACGCACGGCCGCTGCAGCCGCCGTCGCCGCCTGCTTCAGCGGTGTGATCTTCAGTGACGCTGTGCAGGCGAACCCGACCGCCCCGACGGTGGTCAGCGGCAGCGCCAGCTTCGCGCAGGCCGGCAACATCCTCAATATCACCAACAGCCCCAACGCGATCATCAACTGGGGCTCGTTCTCCATCGGCGTCA
>CAZSIR010000059.1:0-15864 GCA_964606765.1 uncultured Bordetella sp.
TGGCAATCCTCGTTGCCGGTCGTGGAAGCAGTGGCCGGATGTCCGGCCTTGATCACCGACAGGAGATGATGCGGCGCCTGCGCTGCACGGATGGCGTCGATGGCGATCTTGATGTTGCCGTCGGTGCCGTTCTTGAAACCGACCGGGCAGGACAGGCCGGAAGCGAGTTCGCGATGGATCTGTGACTCCGTGGTGCGCGCGCCGATCGCGCCCCAGGACACCAGGTCGGCGATGTACTGCGGCGTGATCATGTCGAGGAATTCACAGCCCACCGGCATGCCGCTTTCGTTCAGCTCGAGCAGCAGTTCGCGGGCGATTTTCAGACCTTCGTTGATGCGAAAGCTGCCGTCGAGGTTCGGGTCATTGATCAACCCTTTCCAGCCCACGGTGGTGCGCGGTTTTTCGAAATAGACGCGCATCACGATCAGCAGGTCAGCCGCGAGTTTTTTCTTTGCATCCAGCAGCTTGCCGGCGTATTCCTTCGCGGCCTTGACGTCATGCACCGAACACGGCCCCATGATCACCAGCAGGCGGTCGTCGGCGCCGTGCAGGATGCGATGGATGTCCTGACGCGCTTCAAACGTCGTGTTGGCGGCTTTTTCGCTGAGGGCAAGTTCGCGCAGCAAATGCGCGGGGGGGGCCAGTTCCTTGATTTCCTTGATCCGCAGATCGTCAGTACGGTGCAGCATTTTGCGCGTCGCCTTCCTTAACTTTCCATATAATCAATGCATTATAGCTGATCTGCACCCACCCTACACCGTGCCGCCGACGGTCAGCCCGTCGATGCGCAGCGTAGGCTGGCCGACGCCCACCGGCACGCTCTGGCCTTCCTTGCCGCAGGTGCCGACGCCGGAGTCGAGTTTCATGTCGTTGCCGATCATCGACACCCGCGTCAGCGCATCCGGACCGTTGCCGATCAGCGTCGCGCCCTTCACTGGGTAGGTCAGCTTGCCGTTTTCGATCATGTAGGCCTCGGAGGCCGAAAACACGAACTTGCCGCTGGTGATGTCGACCTGGCCGCCGCCGAAATTCACCGCATACAGCCCGCGGTCCACCGAGGCGATGATTTCCGCGGGATCGCGGTCGCCGTTCAGCATGTAAGTATTGGTCATGCGCGGCATCGGCACATGGGCGTACGATTCGCGCCGGCCGTTGCCGGTGGGCGCAACTCCCATCAGCCGCGCGTTCAGCGCATCCTGCAGGTAGCCGCGCAGCACCCCGTCCTCGATCAGCACATTGCGCTGCGTGGCATTGCCTTCGTCATCGACGTTGAGTGAACCGCGGCGCTGCGCGATGGTGCCGTCGTCAACCACGTTGACGCCGGGGGCCGCAACGCGTTCGCCGATACGGCCGCTGAATGCCGAAGTACCCTTGCGGTTGAAATCGCCTTCCAGTCCGTGGCCAATCGCCTCATGCAGCAGGATGCCCGGCCAGCCCGAACCCAGCACCACGGTCATGGTGCCCGCCGGCGCGGGCCGCGCTTCCAGATTGAGCAGCGCCTGCTGCACCGCCTTTTGCGCGTAATCATTGAGCACGGCATCGGTGAAATAGGCATAGTCGAATCGTCCGCCGCCGCCGGCGCCGCCCTGCTCGCGCCGGCCGTCGGCCTCGACAATCACCTGCAGCGACAAGCGCACCAGCGGCCGCACATCGGCGGCCTGCACACCGTCGCTGCGCGCGACCATGACCACCTCGTATTCACCGGCCAGCGCCGCCATCACCTGCGTCACCCGCGGATCGAGGCTGCGCGCAATGCGTTCCAGCCGTTCCAGCAATGCCACCTTGTCCGGCGCGCCGAGGCTGGCCAGCGGATCCTGCGGCGCATACAGCGCGCGCAATTCACCGCGCCGTGCAATCGCCGTACTGCCGGCGCCGCCCTGGCGGCCGATGGCACGCGTCGCCTGCGCGGCGGCCTGCAAGGCATTGAAGGTGATGTCGTCGGAATAGGCGAAGGCGGTTTTTTCACCGCTGACGGCGCGCACGCCTACACCCTGGTCGATGTTGAAACTGCCGGATTTGACGATGCCCTCTTCCAGGCTCCAAGACTCGCTGCGCGAATACTGGAAATAGAGGTCGGCGTAATCGACGTGGTGCGCCATGATCTGGCCGAACACCGATTGCAGGCGCCCTTCGTCCAGCGCATGCGGGGCCAGCAGCATCGCGCTGGCGGTCTCAAAAATGTTTGCGGCTTGCATAATGTGGGATACACCCAGAAAATAATTAATAAAAACAAATACTTATGAATATCGCCCAGCCCGTCAGCGCCCCAGCGTGCGGTGCTGCAGCGCCGGCAAACTCTGGCGCAGACGTTGTATATGGGTACGATTGATGCCGGCTGCAACCACGCCGGAACCACGCGGCAGGCGATCGAGAACCACCCCCCAGGGATCGACGATCATCGAGTCGCCATGGGTTTCGCGACCGTTGACATGATAACCGCCCTGCGCCGGCGCCAGCACATAAGCCAGATTTTCGATGGCGCGCGCGCGGATCAGCGTCTCCCAGTGCGCCTTGCCGGTGGTTTCGGTAAATGCGGAAGGCACCAGGATCAGATCGACCTCACCCATGGCGCGATAGAGTTCGGGAAAACGCAGGTCGTAGCAGATCGACAGACCGATGCGCGCAAACGGGGTGTCGAAAACCACCACTTTCCTGCCATGCTCGATGGTGCGCTCCTCCGAATACTCTTCCCTGTCCATCTTGAAACCGAAGAGGTGGATCTTGTCGTAGCGCGCGATACATTTACCCTTGTCGTCGTAGACCAGGCTGGTGTTGAGCACCTTGTCCTTGACCGACGCCACCAGCGGCACCGAGCCGCCGACGATCCAGATGCCGTGCTTGCGCGCAGTCGATGCGAGAAAATCCTGGATCGGACCATCGCCATAGTCCTCGCGCACCGCGACCTTGTCGGTGTCCTTCAGGCCCATGATGCCGAAATATTCCGGCAGGCCCACCAGGCGCGCGCCCTGCCCGGCAGCGATTTCGATCAGCCGCGCCGCCTCCTTCAGATTTGCCTCGACCCGCGGCCCCGAAGCCATCTGCACGGCAGCCACGCGCGTCGCCCCGGCTTCCACGCCGCCGGCGTCCTGCTTCTGTTTTCTGGTTGATCTCAGCCTGGTGCTCATGTCATTCCGCCCGTTGTCGTCCCGCCTGCCTTGATTGCGTGTTCATTCCCGCGTTCATTCCGTGACCTCGATGCGCAATCCGCTTGCGGAGGGATCGGCGCGCAGCTGCAGGCGCGCGCTCTCGACCGCCAGCGCCACCAGCCAGGCGCGCAGCTCTTCCGCCTGCAGCTGCGTTTCCTGCCGAGCGCCATGGACGATGACCATCCTTGCGGCCGGATTGGCCTGGTAGGCCGTGATCGCCTGCCGCAGCACCGGCTGCGCCATCACCGACTGCGCGGACCGCGGACGATCCCATAACTCCGGTCCGAGTTCCGCCGCGGAGGACGGCAGGGCCAGCAGAAGGGCGGCAACCGCGAACGGCCGACCGTGTTTCATGGCGTCGGCTCCGGATTCGGTACCAGACGCGCAACCTGGGTCACCACGGGTTCGGACCAGCTGCCGGTGATGTCATATTCGTAAGCCGTGATCTGGTCCAGCGGGTCCTTCAGCAGTTTTTGCGCAACAAAGGCCGCAAGTCCCGCCACGGGCCCGCCGATCAGCGCACCGGCCACCGATACCGTGTCCGAGAGCTGCGGGTTCACCTTGACCCGCAGCATCTGCGTCTCCCGGGCGAGATCGACCTGGCCGCTCATGTTGATGCGTGCCGCGGGGCCGACGATGCGCAGATTATCCGTGCTCGCCACGCCCCTGGCCACCTTCACCGCACCGACGATCTCGTCAAAAGCCAGGCCTTCGCTGAATATGTCGCGGAAATCGAGCGAAATGCGCCGCGGCAGGGACTGCAGGCTCAGGATGCCCAGCAGCTTGCCGATGCCGGGCTCCAGTTTGACAAACTGTCCCTTGGCCGCATCCAGCACAAAATTGCCGCTCAGCGTCGGGTAATCCAGGCGCTGCGGACCACCCGCCCAGGACAGATTGCCCTCGATCCTTGCGGTGCCACGGCGCACCCCTTCGGCATAACCAAACCGCGTCAGAAACTTGCCGATGTCGCTGACATCCAGGCGCACATTGGCCTGGGTGCGCGGCTGCGTCAGCCAGGACTGCCAGACTCCATCCACGTTCAGCACGCCATCAGCTGTCGTCAGGCGCAGACGCTCGATGCGCCAGTCGCGCTGGTCGGGCGTGGCCTGCAATTCAAATTTCCCCAGCAGGCGGTCGGCAAAACTGAATTCGTCGATCACCACATCCAGCGCCGGCCAATCGGCGCCTGAAACATCCGCCGCATTGCCGGCCGGCGCTGCCGCATCCTTGGCCGGCAGCGCCAGTTTGCGCAACCGCGCCGTGAGACGCCCCTTGCCCTGATCCCGCCAGTTCATCGTGCCCTCGACATCGCGGCTTTGCAGATTCAGCTGCAACGCTCCGTTCTGCAAAGCGCCCTTGACGGCAAGTGATGCGAAACGACGGTCAAACAACTCCATCTCGCCGATGCTCACATCGACCGTCGACAGCCTGGCGCCGCCCTCTGTCGTGGCGCCGCCGCCCAGCAAAGCCAGCCATTCGTCGAGATTGACGCTGCGCATGGTCCCGCTGACAGCGATGCCCGGACGCTCGGGCTCGGCGGCGGCGCCCTCGCCAAAGCGCACACTGCCGCGCTCGATTTTCATCTGCTGCTGGCTGCCGCGGCGCAACAGCACCGCACTGGCCAAGGCGCCGACTGTCACCGAAACCCGGTCCTGTTGTGCCCCTGAAAAGCGCCGCTCCACACGCAGCGGCACCGTCTCGGCCGCTGATTTCGTGAAAGGCGCCGGCAGATTGACCGCGAGCCCCTGCAGGGTCGAATCAACAACCACATCGATGCGCTTGTTGCGCATGCTCAAGACGCCACGCCAGTCGGTGGATCCGCGCATGTGGCGCATCCACTCCGCGCCACCCGCGCGCCGCACCGCATCGGCATTGATGCGCCCCCTGAACTGGATGCTGACAGCCGCATCACGCTGGCTGCCGGCGGTGACGGTCAGCGGTCCGCCGAGAAATGTCGCTGTTGCCGCAGGAACCCGAACCGCCGTTTCCGTGAATTCGAGCTTGCCGTTGACCTGTTCCAGGGGCGGAAAGTCCGGCGCCGGGACCAGTTGATTGTTGACAAACTGATAGCTGCCATTGACCCGGCTTTTGCCGATGGCGCGCAATGGCAGGGTCAGTTTGAGTCCCAGTTTGCCCTGGCCCTGGGCACGCATTTCCTCGGTAAAGCCGTCAATCATTCCGTTCACCGGACTGCGCGCGATGAAGTCAAGAAAATCGGCGGTCGGACCTTCGGCCTCGCCGCTGACCTGCAGCACTTCGTCGCTGTACACCAGGTCGGGAATCTGCGCGCGCACCCTGGCCAGCCGGACATTGTTGATCAATGCCTGGCGCGCATTCATTTCCAGGCGTTTGCCGCGAAAAGTGAAATCACCCTCGATGCCCGTAATCCGCGGCCAGTCATCGCCGTAATGCAATGTACCGCCGGCCACTTTTGCAGTGACTTCGAATATGCCGTTGCGGTCATCGGCGAACGGAAAATGCTGCAGATCGCCCTTGAGCCGGAACTTCACATCATCGGAACTGCCTTCAACAAAAGCCCTGTCCAGCCATCCGCGCGATCCCTTCGCGACGGTCAGCGGCAGGTATGCCGTCACCCGCTGTGCCAGCGCACGCGTCAGGTGTCCGCTGAAATCGGCAATGCCGGGCCCGCCGGCAGCGGTGCGGTAACTGCCCGACAGCGTCCCGGCCAGATCAGCGTTGGTGTAGGAAAAATTGCTGAAACGCAATTCAGTCTCGCCGCCGGGGCGCGACCATGCGAGCTGGCCGGTCAGGGTGTGAAAATCCAGCCGCTCGCGGAACAGCGCCGGCAGATCCAGCGCGGCCTTCTGTGTCACCACATGCAGGGTGCCGCCTTTCTCGCTGCCGTCGATATTGCCGCTGAACCCGGAAAATCCGGGCATCGCGCCATGCGGCTTCAAGGACAGCTCGTGGAAGCGACCGCGCAGGGACCACGTCTTCAGCTTCGGCCAGGTGCCGTTCCAGCCCAAAGCAAGGTCATAAATGCCGCCTGCAGGCGAGTACGATTCCAGCGTTTTGCGCAACCCGGCATCCAGCGGCAGGCGGTCTGCCAGCTGCAGCAGGGGCGTGAGTTCCAGGGCATTGGCTTCAAGCTGCCCGCTGGCATAGCCTTCCGCGCCGGCGCTGCCCAACTGCAGTTTCAGGTCCACCGGCGACAGCTTCAGCTGGTCGCCAGTGGTGAATGCCAGCTTGCGCGTGCTGATTTCAAAACCGTCCTTCCTCCGTTTCCAGGAAAAACGGCCTCCGAGGTGGTGCATGTCAAGCTCGGGCACGCTGTCGGCAAGCCGTGCCTTGACGTCATTCAGCTGCACATCGGCGATGACCCCCGATAATTCATCGCGGCTGAACTGCAGCCATGCGCGCAGCGCCCCGGTGCCGCGCGGAAAATGCACCGGCAGTTCGACCCACGGCCGCCATGCGGCGATATCCACATGATCCAGCTGCACAAACAACTGCCCGGTCAGCGCCTGGGTCAGGGATTGAAAATCCTCACCCCGCAGGTCACCGCGCACATCGAGCGGAGAAGCCAGCGCCGCCGGCGGCACCGCGCGCAGCCCCACCCGGTGCCGGTCACCGTTGTTGACGATGCGCAGCTGAAGGCGATCCAGTTCCAGCGCCGGCGCCTCACGCATCTCGTCATTCCAGATCAGCCGCGCATCGTGGATTTCGATGTCGCGCTGGGACAGCAACCAGCGTGAAAATCCGCCCGAACCTTCCTCCTCCAGGTTGAGCGCCATGCCGCCAACGGAGATGCCGCCGCTGACATCGCGCCGCACCGTCAATACCGGCCGGTAGATGTCCAGTGCATGAAAATTGATCTGCAGCAAGGCTGCGGAACGCCATGACAGCGTCGCATCCACGCCCGGCAGCTCCAGCGCGGGCCGTCCTTCGGCGTCGTGCACCACGACCTGCGACAGCAAGAGCTGGGGCCGCAGGCCGTCCCAGTTCGCCTTGATGTCACCGATGCTGACACGCTGCTGCACCGAGCGGCTCAGCGTGCGCGCAATATCCTCTCGATAGGCCGCGATGTCCGGCAATATCCAGTACCGCAACGTCAGGATGGTCGCGGCAAACAGCAGGCCGGCAATCAACACACACCACGTCAGCAGGCGATAGACCCACAGTGAACAGAACTGGATCCACTTGCGCGTTGCGGCTAAGGGCATGTTTTGCCTGAACAAAATGAATATGAATGTAAAATGCAGAAACGAAACAATGGCTTAGGCATTCTAACGCGAACCCGGCATGGAAACGAACAACGCACCGCAGTTGATGAGCGCTGACCAGGCCCTGGCATTCGCCACACGCCACAGCCATTATCTGCAGCGACTGCTTTCAGCCCGTCCCGACACGCTGGCCCGGGGTGAAATCGGGCAGGTCTTCACTGCCGCGGACATGGAGTCGGCGCTGGCCGCAGCCACGCTCGGCAATGACCTCGAGCTTGGCCGTGCGCTGCGGCGGCTGCGGCAAAGGGTCATGGCCCGGCTGATCGTGCGGGATCTCGGCGGTTTCGCCACCCTTGATGAAGTCGTCACCACGGTCACCCAGCTCGCCGAAACCGCCATCCGCGTTGCGGTTGCGCAGTTGCACAAGGATCTCGTGCTGGCGCATGGCGAACCCCGCAGCGCCGCAAACGGCGCAGCGCAGCAATTGCACGTGGTCGGCATGGGCAAGCTGGGCGGCGCCGAACTCAACGCCTCATCCGACATCGACCTCGTACTGGTTTACCCCGATGACGGCGACACCGACGGCAAGCGTCCGCTCAGCAACCATGAGTTTTTCACGCGTCTGACCCGCCGCCTGATCGGAGTCCTCAACGAATGGACCGAAGACGGCTTTGTCTTCCGGGTGGACACCCGGCTGCGCCCCTACGGCGACAGCGGGCCGCTGGTGGTCAGCTTCGACATGCTCGAGAACTACCTGATCACCCAGGGCCGTGCCTGGGAACGTTATGCCTGGATCAAAGGCCGCGTTCTGACCGGCGACCAGGCGGATGCCCTGCTGGCGCTGGTGCGTCCCTTTGTTTTCCGCCGACACCTCGACTATGGCGCCTTCGCGGCGATGCGCAGCCTGCACAGCCAGATCCGCCAGGAGGTCAACCGCCGCGACCGCATCGACGACATCAAACTCGGACCGGGCGGCATCCGCGAAATCGAATTCATCGCCCAGGTATTCCAGCTGATCCGCGGCGGGCATGAACGTTCGCTGCAGCAGCAATCGACCCTGCCGGTGCTGCAGGCGCTCGGGGAGCGCCGCTTCATTGCGCCGGCCACCGCAGACGAACTGCGCGCCGCCTACATCTTTTTGCGCAAGCTCGAACACCGGCTGCAGTATCGCGACGACCAGCAGACGCAGGCGCTGCCAGCCGATCCGCAGGCGCGCGCGTCGCTGGCGGAAACCATGGGCCATGCCGACGAAAACACCTTCCTTGCCGCACTTTCAGGGCAGCGCGCCGCAGTTTCCCGGCATTTTGAAGCCATATTTGGCGAAGCTGCCGACGATGGACATCCACTGTCGGCGCTGTGGCAGGAGCAGCCGGAGGACGACAGCGAAGACCACGCCGCGATTGAGCGCCTGACCGCGCTCGGCTTCAGGCAGGCGCCCGAGCTGTGCCGGCGCCTGGCGCTGTTCCGCAACGGCAGCCGTTACCGGCAGATGCCGGCTCCAAGCCAGCGCCGTCTGGACCGTCTGGTGCCCGCCGCACTGGCAACCGCAGCCTCGCGCAGCAATCCGGACGCCACGGCAGAACGTCTGCTGGCGCTGTTCGAAAGCATCAGCCGGCGTGAAGCCTATCTCGCCCTGTTGCACGAATATCCCCACGCGCTCGAGCGCGTCGCCGACCTGATGAGCGCCAGTCCGTGGGTAGCGCAGTACATCACCCAGCACCCGATCCTGCTCGACGAACTGCTTGACGCCCGGACCCTGCTTGCCGCCCCGGACTGGAATTCGCTGCAGACAAGCCTGCGCGCTGAACTCGCCGCAGCGGAAGGTGACATTGAACGGCAGATGGATCTGCTGCGACACTTCAAGAACACCCAGACCCTGCACTGCATCGCGCGCGATCTCGCGGGCACCCTGCCGCTGGAAACATTGAGCGACCTGCTTTCGGATCTTGCCGCCATGATTCTCGGCGAGGTTCTGCGCCTTTCCTGGGAAGGATTGCGCCAGCGGCATCGTGACGTGCCGCGTTTTGCCGTCGTCGGCTACGGCAAGCTCGGCGGCAAGGAACTCGGCTACGCCTCCGACCTCGACATCGTCTTCGTGTATGAAGATGATGCGCCCGAGGCAGCGGAAAATTATGCCCGGCTCGCCCAGCGCATCAATTACTGGCTGACCAGCAACACCGCGGCGGGGCTGCTTTACGAAACCGACCTGCGGCTGCGTCCCGACGGCGCCGGCGGACTGCTGGTGACGCCGCTGGAAAACATGCGCCAGTACCAGCTGCAGCAGGCATGGCTGTGGGAACACCAGGCGCTCACCCGCGCGCGCAGCGTCGCCGGCGACGCTGCAATCGGCGCTGCCTTTGAGGAACTGCGCATCAGCGTGCTGCGGCAGCAACGCGAACTGCCCGGCCTGCGCGAGGAAATCCTCGGCATGCGCCGAAAAATGCTCGACGCCCACCCCAACAGCAGCGGCTTATTCGACATCAAGCACGATCCGGGCGGCATCATCGATGTCGAATTCATGGTGCAGTACCTGATACTGGGCCATGCACGCCATCATGCCGGACTGACGGCCAACAGCGGTAACCTGGCCCTGCTCAGAACTGCCGCAGAACTGGGACTGATCGGCAGCGAAGCCGCGGAGGCGGTGCGCGGCGCCTATCGCCAGTTCCGCGAGCTGCAGCATCAGCTGCGGCTCGCCGGCGGCAAATATGCGCGCGTTGATTCCGGAAAAGTGGCCGCATCGACCGCCGCAGTCAGGGCGCTCTGGAAAAACCTGTTCGGGGATGCCGGCGGTGCCGGCGACGCGCCGGTCAGACCGTGACGTCGCGCAGATGCGGGGCCACATCAACCAGCCGGTAGACCTCGATGACGCCCTTGCCCTTGCCGGTGATGCTGATCGGACCCTCGAATTCAAACTGGTTTTTGCTGCGCCGGTAGGTCATGGTATCCACCAGGATCACCCCTGACTTGGCTTCGCCGGTCACCCGGCTTGCCGTGTTCACGGTGTCGCCCCACAGGTCATAGATGAATTTGCGCGTGCCGATCACGCCCGCGACGACGGGGCCGGAACAGATGCCGACATGGATGCCGAGGCTCATGCCTTTTCTTTCCGACAGCTCGGCCATGTAACTGCGCATTTCCAGCGCCAGCCGCAGCATGGCCGAGGTGTAGTCGCGGGCGTCGACGGCGAAATCGATGCCGTCATGCTCGATCAGCCCGCCGGCCACCATGTAGGCATCGCCTATGGTCTTGATTTTTTCCAGCCGGTGAAACTCGGCCATGGCGTCGAATCTGGAGAACACCTCGTTGAGCAGTTCCACCATGGCCTTGGGCGGCACTTCCTCGGCAAGGCGGGTAAAGTCGATGATGTCGGCGAACATCACCGTGACATCGGCAAAGCCGTCGGCAATGATGCCCTGCTGGTCCTTCAGGCGCTGCGCAATCGGCGCCGGCAGGATGTTGAGCAGCAGCGATTCCGATTTTTCCTGCTCCACGCGCAGCAGTTCGTTCTGCGCGTTGATGTCTGCCGCCAGCTTGTCTCGCTGGCGCACGAAAAAACTGATCAGCAGGTACATGATGGTCGACATCGCGGCAAAATTCAGCGTAAAAAACACCGCGATGCTCTGCATGGTGACGCCGGACTCGACACCGAAGGTCAGCCAGTAGTCGAAAAACCCCGAGATCGCCGTCAATATGATGTATGAGGCGAACCACGGCAGCGACTGCCGGGCGCCCTGGAAAATCATCACCCCCACCGGCGCCAGCAGCGCCCACAGCGCGACGCCGGAGGAACTGACATAACTGCCGATGCTCCACTGCATGATGAACGGCACGAAGAGGAACAGGCTGACCTGCAGGGTGCGGAACACCGCAAAATTGAGGGTGTATACGTAATACCCGAGGGACGCCGCCGACACCGCGAGGTAGCACAGCGGCACATTCGAGGAAAACTTGATGCCCATGGCCCAGTACAGCGCGAGCCAGAGCACGGAACCGAAGCCCATCAGGCCGCAGGAAAAAATCAACAGCGTCTTGTTGAGTTTTTCCTGCTCGCTGTCCTGATCTGTGATGACGCGGTCGCTAAGCCCGTTAAGCCATTCGCGAAAGCGTGCCAGCATGGTTTCTCCTGATCGGATGCGCCGGACTCCGGCCGATCCGCCCCCTTTATCAATCCCCTATTCTAGCCGTTAACCGCATTCACTTGGCCGGGAACGCGGCCCGGACCGCAAATTTTCCGTCCCGGCATCGGCAGCACCGGTCAAATCGGCTAAAATATTCTGTCGTAGCGCGGGAAACCGTGACGCCGGGAAATAATCCGGGAAAACCCTGGAATATCCAACCCGCATGCATGCCGTCAAGTCTTCCTGCCTGCTATGTTGACAGGCACATTCGGCGGCATCGAACGCAGCATCAAAAAACATTCTGGAGAACTTTGGCATGTCCATGGCTGATCGCGACGGGCAAATCTGGTACGACGGGAAGCTGGTGCCCTGGCGCGACGCAACAACCCACGTGCTGACCCATTCCCTGCATTACGGGCTTGCCGTTTTCGAAGGCGTCAGGGCCTACAACACCGACATTGGCACCGCCATCTTCCGGCTGAAGGAACACACCGAGCGGCTGTTCAATTCAGCGCACATCTACATGATGAAAATCCCGTATACGCGGGAGCAGCTGATGGACGCGCAAAGGGAGGTGGTGCGCGTCAACAAACTCGAATCCTGCTACATCCGCCCCATCGCCTTTTACGGCTCGGAAAAAATGGGCGTGTCGCCCAAGGGCGCCAGCGTGCATGTATCGATCGCCGCCTGGCCCTGGGGGGCTTACCTCGGCGCGGAAGCCCTGGAAAAAGGCATCCGGGTCAAAACATCGTCTCACGCCAGGCATCATGTCAACGTGTCGATGTGCCGCGCCAAATACTCCGGCACCTACGCCAACTCCATACTCGCCAACCTCGAAGCCACGGAACACGGCTATGACGAAGGCCTGCTGCTGGACGTCGACGGTTTTGTCGCCGAAGGTTCGGGTGAAAACCTGTTCATGGTCAAGAACGGAAAAATCTACGAGCCGGAACTGACCAGCGCGCTGATCGGCATCACCCGCGATTCCATCATCACGCTGGCCCAGGAAATGGGTTACGAAGTATCCGCGCGCCGCATCACCCGCGACGATCTCTACATCGCCGATGAGGCCTTTTTCACCGGCACCGCCGCTGAAGTCACCCCCATCCGCGAAGTCGACGGCCGCATGATCGGCGACGGCAAACGCGGTCCGATCACGGCGCGGCTGCAGAAAAAATTCTTCGAATGCGTCAACGGCAAGGCGGCCGAACACCACGCCTGGCTGACGCCAGTCGCCTGAGCTTGCCATGAGTACACCGACCGACAACAAATCGCGATCCATCGAAGTCACTGCCGCCGACCTGCCGCTGCATTGCCCGACACCGGCAATGCTGCTGTGGAATGCCCACCCGCGGGTATTCCTGCCGGTTGAGAACACCGGCGAGGCGCTGTGCCCGTACTGCGGTACCCGCTACACGCTGAAAGGCGGCGCGGGCGCCGGCCACCACTAAGCGATGAACATCCTTATCGTCGGTCCGTCCTGGGTCGGCGATACCGTAATCTCGCAGTCGCTGCTGAAGCTGCTGGCGCAGCAGAACCCCGCCGCAAAAATCGACTACCTCGCGCCGCCTTGGACCCTGCCGCTGCTGGCGCGCATGCCCGAGGTACGCAGCGGCATCAACAATCCCTTCGGCCACGGCGCCTTCAGGCTGGGTGAACGCCGCGCTCTGGGCAAAACACTGGGTGCCGGACACTATGACCATGCACTGGTGCTGCCGAACTCGTGGAAATCGGCGCTGGTTCCGTGGTTCGCCGGCATCCCGCTGCGTACCGGATTTCGCGGCGAAGCGCGCTGGGGCCTGCTCAACGACCTGCGTGAACTTGATGCGCAGGCGCTCCCGCAGATGGTGCAGCGTTTTGCCGCACTGGCCCTGCCTGCCGGGACTGCGCTGCCGTCATCACTGCCAATGCCGGCGCTGCAATCCACAGACCCGCAACAGCAAACACTGCTGGCGCGACTCGGGCTCGCCAGCAACAAACCGGCGGTCGCGTTCTGCCCCGGTGCCGAATACGGACCGGCCAAGCGCTGGCCTGAAGCGCATTTTTCCGCACTGGCGCGTCTGCTGGCGGCGCGCGGCTGTGCCGTCTGGCTGATCGGTTCCCCAAAGGATCATGCGGTCGCAGAAACCATCGCGCAGGGCGCCCCCGGCGCCTGCATCAACCTGTGCGGCAAAACCGACATTGCCGAAGCCACCGACCTGCTCGCGGCATCGCGGCTGGTGGTGACCAATGATTCGGGCCTGATGCATGTCGCGGCAGCGGTCGGCCGCCCGGTCATCGCACTCTACGGTTCCAGCTCGCCGCAGTTCACGCCGCCGCTGAGCGCTGACGCGCGCATCCTCACACTGGACATTGAATGCAGCCCCTGCTTCAAGCGTGAGTGTCCGCTGGGCCATTTCAAATGCCTCAACGACCTGTCACCGGAGCGCGTTTTCGCAGCAATCGATTTTGCTAGAATCGGCGCCTGAAACACGCAGGCCGCAATGCACCAGCCCGGGGAGCTGCCGTGAAAAAAACACTGTTCGCGACGCCGCAGGACGCCGAAGCGGCCTTTTACGACGCTTTCGTCAAACGCGACCTCGAGGCAATGATGGAAGTGTGGTCGGACGACGACGACAGTTACTGCGTCCATCCCGGCGGCGCACGCATCTCCGGCATCGACCGCATCCGTGAATCATGGCGACAGATATTCGCCGGCGGTCAGGACCTGCGCTTCAGCCTGCGCGAGCAGCAGCTGATCCACACCATGATGCTCGCCGTGCACAGCGTCTACGAACATGTTTTCCTTGCCGGCCAGTCACGGGCGCGGCAGCCGATGATCGCCACCAATGTCTATCAGCGCACCGAACGCGGCTGGCGCATGGTGGCGCACCACGCGGCAGCGGCACCGGCGACGCTGCGCTCCGAACCCGACACCGAACCCGCGACAAAAACGCTGCACTGATTTCATCCGCTGCTCCCTGCAGATGCAGCCACATCCGCCGCATCACAACCGCAACTTCTGTCCGTATAGCGGATTGAATGGCGTCATCATGAAGAGCATCCGCTATACTAAACCAGTCCGTTTAGTGGACGCCGGCGTATCGCGCAATACGCAGACCGCCGCGCAGATCATCATTTCCCACCGACAATCATCATGGCCGAACAAAAAACTGTGACTGAACTTGCGCTGCCGCAACGCAGCCCCAAGCCGCGCCGCCGCGGCATCACCTCGATGATCGACTTCGGTCCCGACACCTTCGGCTGGTCCGGCGGTGAACGCGGCATTGCCGACCTGCTCGACGTCGCGGCGAACTACATCGACTACGCCAAGATCTACGCCATGAACGCGCTGCTGATCCCCGGTGAAGTGGTCAAACGCACGACGAAGCTTTACCTCGACGCCGGCGTGATGCCTTTCGCCGGCGGCATCCTGTTCGAATACGCCTGGCACCACAATGAAATCGACGGACTGATCGCACTGCTCAAACGCCTCTCCATCCCGGGCCTGGAAATTTCCGAGAACTACGTGACGCTGTCGGAAGAAGAGCGCAGCCGCATGATCAATCACTTCCAGCAAGCGGGCATCAAAATCGTCTATGAATTCGGCCGCAAGAATCCCGAAGACCCGCTGAGCCTCGATTACCTTGAAGGCATCGTGCGCTCGGTTGCCGCACAGGGCATACACCACGTCACCGTCGAGCAGTGCGAGATGGACCTGCTGGCCAAGGATTCGCCCGAGAGCCTGAAGGCGCTGTCGGCACAGGACTGGTTTGATCATGTCGTGATCGAAGCCGATCCCTATCGTTTCCCGCAGCAGCATGTGCAGATGCTGCGCGACTTCGGTCGCGACGTGAACCTCGCCAACATCGCGCCGGGCCAGGTGCTGCGTCTCGAAGGTTTCCGCCAGGGCGTCGGCCGCGCGGTGAACTATTCGCTGTTGTCGGGCGACGATTCACGCCCGGCCGGCATTGCGTCGTGATTTTGCAAGTATTTGATTTTATTAATATTTTTAAGAGAATCTTGAGATGAGCAAAGACGTTTTTGGCAGTCCTGATGTGGTGGTGGTCGGCGCCGGCAATGCCGCCGCCTGTGCAGCGCTGGCCGCGCGTGAGTCCGGCGGCAAGGTGATCATGCTGGAAGCCGCACCGATCGAAGAATGCGGCGGGAACAGCCGTTACACCGCAGGCGCCATGCGCGTGCAGTTCAACGGTCCCGACGATCTGAAGCAGATCGTTCCCGACCTGACCGACGATGAAATCAAGAACACCGACTTCGGCACCTATACCGCCGACCAGTTCTACGATGACATGGGTCGCGTCACCCAGTACCGCACCGACCCCGACCTCTGCGAAATCCTCGTCTCGCGCAGCCTCGACACGCTGACGTGGATGCGCAAAAAGGGCGTCAAGTTCCAGGCCAGCTTCGGCCGCC
>CAZSIR010000060.1:0-15824 GCA_964606765.1 uncultured Bordetella sp.
ATGCTGCTGGCGATGGCGCGCGACGTGCGCGTGATGCTGATCAAACTCGCCGACCGCCTGCACAACATGCGCACGCTGGATGCGGTGCATCCGCAGAAACGCCAGCGCGTCGCGCGCGAAACCCTCGAGATCTATGCGCCGATCGCCAACCGCCTGGGGCTGAACAGCATCTACCAGGAAATGGAAGACCTCGCGTTCCAGCACCTCTTCCCCGACCGCTTTCGCGTGCTGGCCAAGGCCATCAAGACCGCGCGCGGCAACCGCCGCGAGGTGGTCGGCAAGGTGCTCGAAGGCATTGAACGCCGGCTGGGGGACTACAAACTCGAGGCCCAGGTGCAGGGCCGGGAAAAACACCTGCATTCGGTGTACCGCAAGATGCGTGAAAAGCACCTGTCCTTTGCGCAGGTGCACGATGTCTTCGGCTTCCGCATCATCGTCAAGGACATGCCCGCCTGCTATGTCGCGCTTGGCGTGCTCCATGGCCTCTACAAACCGATCCCGGGGAAATTCAAGGATTACATCGCGATCCCCAAAGCCAACGGCTACCAGTCGCTGCACACCACGCTGTTCGGCCCCTTCGGCAGTCCGATTGAAATCCAGATCCGCACCGCGGAAATGCACAAGATCGCCGAAGCCGGCGTCGCCTCGCACTGGCTCTACAAAAGCTCCAACACCTCATTGTCGGAACTGCAGCAGAAATCCCACCAGTGGCTGCGGGGCCTGCTTGAGATGCAGTCGGAATCCGGCGATTCGGTCGAGTTCCTTGAACATCTCAAGGTTGACCTGTTCCCGGACGAAGTCTACGTGTTCACGCCCAAGGGCAAGATCATGTCGCTGCCGCGCGGCGCCTGCGCCGTCGACTTTGCCTACGCCGTGCATACCGACATCGGCAACCGCTGCGTCGCGGTCAAGATCAACCAGGAACTGATGCCGCTGCGGACCGAGCTGCGCAACGGCGACCGCGTCGAAATCATCACCGCCTCGCATGCCAAGCCGAATCCCCTGTGGCTGAACTTCGTCGCCACCGCCAAGGCCCGCGCGCACATCCGGCACTTCCTGAAAACCATGCATTTTTCCGAGTCGGTGCAGCTCGGCGGCCGTCTGCTGCAACAGGCGCTGGCCAATTTCAAGGCCAGCCTGCCCGAAATCAGCGACGCGCAATGGGATCAGCTGGTGCGCGATTCCAGCGGCCGCTCGCGCGACGACATCCTGTCCGACGTCGGCCTCGGCAAACGCCTCGCCGTGGTTGTCGCCCACCAACTGCTGGCATTGGGTGAACCGCTGCCCGCTGAAGTGCGGCCCGCGGGCGCCGTCGTCGTGCGCGGCTCGGAAGGCATCGCCGTGCAGTTCGCGCGCTGCTGCGGGCCGATCCCCGGCGACCCGATCATCGGCATCATCAGCAAAGGCCAGGGCATGGTGGTGCACACCCACGATTGTCCGATCATCGCCAAAAGCCACCGCGACCCCGAACGCGTGCTCGACGTGCAATGGGACGCCAATCCCTCGAAGCTGTTTGACGTCGGCATCCGCCTGGTCGTCGCCAACCAGCGCGGCGTGCTGGCCAAGGTCGCCGCCGAGATCGCCGCCGCCGAATCAAACATCCAGAACGTCGCCGTCGATCCGGAGGATGGCGGCACCTATACCGGCATGCGTTTTACCGTACAGGTGATGAACCGCATGCATCTCGCGCGCATCGTCCGCGATCTGCGCAAAATTCCCGAAGTCGTGCGCATCAGCCGCATCAAGGGCTGAATCCCCGCCGTGGTCCGCGGGAGTCCCGCGGCATCATCGTCCGCGGCTGAATATCAATCAAATACAGTAGGTTATACTCTGGCGCTGATGAAATTCCTGCGTCTCCTCACACTCACTGACTGCCCTGCGTCGCCCGGCGGCCCGGAGCCAGCGGCATGACTGCGGTCACCCGCCTGCTGCTGGTCGAAGACGACGAGGCCGACGCCGCCCTGACCCTGGCTTCGCTGAAAAACAGCGGCCTCAACATCAGTCACCAGCGGGTCTGGACCCGCGCCGGGTTCGCCAAATCACTGGCCGCGCAAAGCTGGGATGTGGTGCTCTGCGACCACAACCTGCCGCAGTTCGACGGGCTGTCGGCGCTGGAGATGGTCAAGGCGCACGATCCGGACATTCCGTTCATCATCGTCTCCGGCGCCATCGGCGAGGAGACCGCCGTTGCGGCGATGCGCCGCGGCGCCCACGATTTCGTGATGAAACAGAGCCTCGGCCGGCTGGGCGCGGTCATCGTCCGCGAACTGAGCGAAGCCGACATCCGCCGTTCCGCGCGCATGGCCGCGCACAGCCTGCAGGCCAACGAGGCGCTGCTCAACTCCATCATCAACACCGCGGCTGACGGCATCGCCGTGGTCAGCCTCGACGGCAGGATCGAGTTTGCCAACCCGGCTTTCGGCCGCATGACCGGATACCCGCCGCAGGAACTGAACGGCATGCGCTTCAGGGATCTGCTGCAAACCGACCCGGCCGACACCAGCCTCGGCGAAGTGCTGTTCAACACCCCCGACACCACGGCGGCTGAACCGGTGGACCTGCAGACCCAGGCCCGCACCCGCGAGGGCCGCGCTTTTCCGGTTGAAATCAGGGCGAGCCGGATGACGGTGAACGACGCCTCCAAGTTCACCGTGGTCATCCGCGACATCAGCGAGCGGGCGCGCTCCGAGGAGCGGATGTGGCGTCTCACCCATTTTGACGAACTCTCGGGCCTGCCCAACCGCCTGCTGTTCCGCCAGCTGCTGGAACAGGCGCTGCGCGACGCCAATCGGGAGAAGAAATCGATTGCCGTGCTGTTTGTGGATCTCGACCGTTTCAAGCTGATCAATGACACAGCAGGCCACGACAGCGGCGACGAAGTGCTGCGCCAGGTGACTTCCCGCCTGCGCCAGTGCCTGCGCGAATCCGACCTGATCTCCCGCTTCGGCGGCGACGAATTTGCCGCGCTGATGCGCGACATCGACGACCCGGAGGCCGCGCGGGCTGCGGCATCCCGCATCCTCAGCGCGGTGGCCCAGCCCTACCATCTCGGCGGCGAGGATTATCACCTCTCCGCCAGCATCGGCATCAGCACTTACCCCAGCGACAGCGCCGATGCGACCGCCCTGCTGCGCAACGCCGAGCAGGCGATGTACCGCGCCAAGGACCAGGGCAAGAACAATTTCCAGTTCCATTCGCCGCAGATGAACGCGCGTTCGGCCGAACACGTCGCGCTGGAGCGTTCCCTGCGCCAGGCGGTGGAACGCGATGAATTTCTCGTGCACTACCAGCCGCAGGTGGAAATCGCCACCGGCCGCGTCATCGGCGCCGAAGCCCTGCTGCGCTGGAACCGTCCCGGCGCCGGCATGGTGGCGCCCGACAAATTCATTCCGCTGGCCGAGGAAACCGGGTTGATCGTGCCAATAGGCCGCATCGTGCTGCAACAGGCCTGCGCCGAAGCCCGCCGCTGGCAGGATGCCGGCGCGCGGGATTTCCGCATTGCCGTCAACCTCTCGCCGCGCCAGTTCACCCAGAGCGAACTGGTCGTGGATGTACAGCGCATACTCAAGGACAGCGGGCTCGCTCCCGACAGCCTCGAGCTGGAAATCACCGAGAGCATGGTGATGGACAACCCGGAACGCGCCGCCGCCATCCTGCGTGAACTGCGCGGCGTGGGCGTGCAGCTCGCGATTGATGATTTCGGCACCGGCTACTCCTCGCTGAGTTACCTCAAGCGCTTCCCGGTCAACACCATCAAGATCGACCGCTCCTTCATCCAGGATGTGCCGGCCGATGCCGACGACGTCGCCATCACCCACGCCATCATCGCCATGGGCCGCAGCCTGCGCCTGAGCGTGGTGGCTGAAGGCGTGGAAACCGCGGCGCAGGCCGACTTCCTGCGCCTGCACGGCTGCGACATGATGCAGGGCTACCTGATCAGCCGTCCGGTGCCTGCGGCAGACCTGGGCCGCTTCCTCGAAAAACATCCGCGCTGGCAGCTGGAACCGCCGGCCGCACGGGCTCCAAAAACCGCGTGATCCGGCGCCGCATCCTGCTGGTTGAAGACAATCCCGATGACGAATCGCTGACCCAGCGCGCGCTGCGCCGCGGTGACTGGGGCGCGGAAGTGATCGTCGCCCGCGATGGCGCCCTGGCCCTGGAAACGCTTGCGGCCGCAGGCGATCTGCCCGACCTGGTGCTGCTGGACCTGAAACTGCCAAAGCTCGACGGCACCGAAGTCCTGCGCCAAATCCGGGACAACGAACGCACGCGCTGCCTTTGTGTCGTCGTATTCACCTCGTCCGGCGAACCACGCGACATCGCGCTGTGCCAGAAGCTCGGCTGCAACAGCTATGTCATCAAGCCGGTCGCCTACGAAAGCTACATCGGCACCGTGCAGCAGATCGGCAACTACTGGCTGACGCTGAACGAAACCTCGCTGCACCGCAACTGAGGCGCCACGCGGCCCTGCATCACTTGCAGGCGCTGCGCCCGTCGTTCCAGCCCATCATGTAATCGGCGTTGTCGCGGAACAGGCGCTCGTCGCGCCGCTGCCGGCCGCTGGCCGATGCACAGCCGTCCGCATGACCCTGCTTGAACATCGTCGAATATCCCGCAAGATTGAACCGCGGTTTCTGCTGCTGCACTGATGTACCGCAGGCCGTCAGCAGCAATGCGGGCAGCGCGCAGGCCATGATGCGCAATACGGCGCGCCTCAACCGGCATCCACCAGCTGGCCATCACGCACCTTCACGCGCTGGCCGACAGCGACATCGGGCTGCCCGGCATGGAAAGTCCGGAAGCTGTTGTCATCCATGCGCACGCGGATTTCGTAGCTGACGCTTTTTTTCATGTTTTTCTCGACTTCATTGCCGGCATAAGCACCGGCCCCGGCGCCGACCACGGTCATCGCGGTGCGTCCGCGCCCGCCGCCGACCTGGTTGCCGAGCACGCCGCCAAGTACCCCGCCGGCCACCGCGCCGAGGCCCGAGCCTTCGCCCTTGACCTCCACCGCACGTACGCTGTCGACCACGCCGCAGTTGGTGCAACGCGCGGCCGCTGTGACCGGAGGCGCGGTTTTGCCGCCCGCGGGTTTCGCCTGCGCGGTTTTTGCGGCGCTGCCGGACTTGCCATCGTTGCCGCCCGCCGCGCGCTCCTCGACAGACTGCGATTTTGCCTGGGGCAGCAGCCCGGTCATGGCGGCAATGCCCAGCATGCTGGCGATGATCACGGCAATGCCGGCAATCAGCAGCGTCGGATACAGCAGGGCCGGGGTGCGTCGGGCAAGGGCGTTACCGTTTTGCGTATTGATGGTGGATGACATGTTGCGTTCTCCGTGTTTGGACTGTGGCCATGCCGTGGCTGGCCACGGCTGGCACAGCTAACGTCGCAAATCCGGTGCCACAGAAATAATCATTTAAAAACAAATACTTACAACATATCGCCGAATGCCTCCTGTCGCCGGACGGCGACCATGGCGCCACCCGGCAAGGCAAGCGATTGTTTTTACGCGTGTTTTTAAGTCTGCAAACCCCGACGAACGGGGTTTATCCCGCGCGCTGCGGCTTGAACAGGCGCGGGTCGAGCTGATGGCGCTGCAGCAGCTTGTAGAACTCGGTACGGTTGCGCTTCGCCAGCCGTGAAGCCTGGGTCACGTTGCCGTCGGTGATTTTCAGCAGCTGCGCAAGATAATCGCGTTCGAACTTGCGACGCGCCTGCTCGAAGGACGCGAACTCGGTCTGCTCGCGCTGGATTGCCTGTTGCACCAGCGTCGCCGGAATGCGCGGCGTGGTGGTCAACGCCACCGACTGCTCGATCACGTTGTAGAGCTGGCGCACATTGCCCGGCCAGGCCGCAGCGACCAGCTGCTCGACCGCTTCCGGCGACAGGCCGGTGACGTCTTTTTTGTAGCGCGCGGCAAGCTCGCTGAGAAAATGTTCGACCAGCAGCGGAATGTCCTCGCGCCGTTCGGCCAGCGACGGCAGTTCCAGCGCCACCACCTTCAGCCGGTAATAAAGGTCTTCGCGGAAGTTGCCCGCCGTCATTTCCGTTTCCAGATTGCGGTGCGTCGCTGAAATCACCCGTACGTCGATCGGCACATGCTGCATGCCGCCCACCGGCCGCACCTGCTTCTCCTGCAGCACGCGCAGCAGCTTGACCTGCAGCGCCGGCGGCATGTCGCCGATTTCGTCGAGCAGCAAGGTGCCCCCTTCCGCGGTCTGGAACAAACCGCGGTTGTCGCGCACGGCGCCGGTGAAGGCGCCCTTGACGTGTCCGAACAGCTCGGACTCCAGCAGCGGCTCGGGTATCGCCGCGCAATTGATCGCCACGAACGGCCGGCTGCTGCGCGGACTCGCGGCATGCACCGCGCGCGCCAGCAACTCCTTGCCGGTGCCCGACTCGCCCTGGATCAGCACCGCGGCATCACCCGCCGCCACCAGCCGCGCCTTCGCCAGCACCTCCTCCATCGCCGGATTGCGGGTGATGATGCTCGCGCGCCAGGTGCCGTCATCCACGCCCGCCGCATTGGGCATGCCGGAGACGGCCAGCGCGCGCTCGATTTCCACCAGCAGGGCCTTGGCATCAAATGGCTTGGTCAGATAACCGAACACGCCGCCCTTCACCGCCGCCACCGCATCCGGAATCGTGCCGTGGGCCGTGAGGATGATCACCGGCAGGGCGGGGTTGTCGGCGCGGATCGCCTCGAACAAGGCGATGCCGTCCATGCCGCCCATCTGCAGGTCGGTGACCACCACCTGGGGACGCAGCACCGCGAGCTGCGCCAGCGCGCGCTCGCCGCTGTCAGCAACCGTCACGCCGTAACCCGCGGCCTCCAGCCGCAGCTGCATCAGCCGCAGCAAGCCCGGATCATCATCGACCACCAGTATCCGTGATGCGCCCGGCGCCTTGTTTTGCAGTGTCATGTTCATGTAGCGGATTCCTTGTTGTTGCCTGATGAGTGCATTGCTTCCATCATGCGGGTTCAATGCGCTATTTTTTCCGCGCGGCGCCGCCTTCGCGGCCGGTCATGTTGCGCTCCAGTGTCAGCAGCGCATCCAGTTTCTGCTGCAGGGCCTGCGCGCTGGTTTCAAGACGGCGCTGCTCCTGCAGGGACGCCGTCACCAGCGCAGCGAGCCCGCGCAACGCGCCGTCGTTGCTGCGCGTCACCGGATCCAGCACTTCCAGCGCCCGCGCTTCCTCGCCGGCCGGCGTTCCAGGCAAGGTCAGCAGCAGGGCGTAACGCAGCCGGTTGGCATCGCTGCGCGAACGGACCAGTTCGCGCCGCGCGCTGTCCTGTTCACGCAGCAGTTCCGCCCCCGCCAGCTGCCGTGACTGCGCGTAATACGCCAGAATCCTGGCTGCTTCGCCGTTGTCGGCATGCGTTGTTTCCTTCACCGGCGGCGGCGTGCCGGCGCCGGGATCAGTGGGCTGCAGCACGGTGCAACCCGCCAGCATCAGCAGGAGCAACAGTACGCTGCGGCGCGCGCTCATGCCTGGGCCCCCTGGCGCAAAGGCAGGGTCACCCGCAGGCGTGCGCCAGTGCGTCCGGGATCGTCCACCACCTCCACCGTGCCGCCGTGGGCCTGGGCATAATCGCGCACCACTGACAAACCGATGCCGGAGCCGCGCAGCGGCCCGCCGGCCACCGAACGGCCGCGGAAGAAGGGGTCAAACACGCGCTCGCGCTCCGCCGGCGGTATGCCGGGACCGTTGTCCGCCACCTCCAGCACCAGGTGCTGTCCCTCGCCGCGCGCGATGATGTCGACCACGCCGCCCTCGGCGGAAAATTTCACGGCATTGGATACCAGGTTGTCGAGCATGATGCGCAGTTTCTCCGGATCGGCTTCCAGTGTGACGTCCTCCACCTGCGGGGCGATGCGCAGCGCACGGGCGCGCAACGCGAGATTCTGGTCATCCACCACGCGCGCCACCACGCGGCGCACCGCCACCTGGGAAAAATGCAGCGCGCTGCGGTGGTATTCCGCGGCGCCGTAGGACAGCAGGTCTTCAATCAGCCGCTGCAATTCTATACTGTTGGCACGCAGGATCCCCGCCACCTCCTGCTGCTCGGGCGTGAGTTTGCCCAGCGCCTCCTCGGACAGCAGCTCGGAGCCCTCGCGCAGCGCGGTCAGCGGCGTCTTCAGTTCATGCGACACCTGGCGCAGGAAACGGTTCTTCTGCTGCTCGAGTTCATTGAGGCGATGGCGCAGCCATTCAATGCGGCGCCCGAGCAGCTGCAGGTCGCGCGGGCCGCTGACCCCGACCGGCGCTGAAAAATCACCGCCGCCCATGCGCCGGATGGCTGCATCAATCTGCCGGATCGGCCGTGCGATCAGCACCGTGAAACCCGCCGCCAGCAGCAGCGCCACCGGCACCAGCGCCAGCATCTGCCAGAACGTGATGCGTTGCGCCCTGTCCGCGGTCTCACCCATCAGCTCGATTTCGCGGTCGATCAGGCGGTCGCCGCGCTCGATGATGCCCTGTGCCTGGGCGTCCAGGCGCACAAATTCCGCAGCGGCCTGCTTCAACGCGGCCTCATCCGCCGCACTGCCGCGCAGCATGGTGAATATGGCCATTTCACTGTTGATGATGTCGTTCAGGGCTATCCTCTGCTCGGCATCAAAAGGCAGGGCGGAAAATTCGCCGGCGGTCTGCAAAAACTGCTTTCGATTGGTCTCATAGGCATCGATCAGGGAGCGGTCGCCGAGGATCGCCATCTGCCGCGTGTTGCGCTCCAGCGAATTCAGCAGTTCCGCCAGCCGGCGGCTCGACTGCGTGGACTGCACCGCCTGCTGCACCGCGCGCTGGCTGCGGTTGGCAAACTGGTTGATCGCCACCGCATTGTTGATCAGCGCGAAAATCAGCGGCAGCGCGACCATCGCAAATCCGATGGCCAGCAGTTTCGGAAACGAATTCGGTTGCAGAAAACGCATCGGTTCAGCCGGTTGTTGGTCGGAGAGTGTGCCGCACCACGACGAAGCCGCTCCGGCCCCGCCGATTTCCGGAATTATGCGCCCTGCTTGTTCTTGTCTTCGAGCGCCTTGATCAGTCCGTCGATGCCGCCCTGACGGATTTCGGCGGCAAAAGTGCCGCGGTAGCTGATGACCAGGCTGGCGTTCTCGGCAACGATATCGGTCACCTTCCAGGCCTTGTCACTCAATGTCATGCGGTAATCGATGCTCAGCGGCGGACGCCCCGGCTCGCGGACCTGGGTGCGGACCGTGGCGTAATCATCCCCGGCTTTCAGCTGCAGCGGACGCACCTCGACCGTGCGCTCGACATTGGCGGATTCGGTCAACGCCGCCATGTAGGTGCGCACCAGCAGCGAACGGAAGGCGTTTTCCAGGGCTTTGCGCTGCGCCGGGCTGGCGTCGCGCCACGAACGCCCCATCGCCAGCTGGGTCATTTCGCGAAAATCGAAATTCGGCAGCACTTTTTTCTCGACGATGTCCTGCACCGCCTTCGGATCCTGGTTCTGCTTCAGCGCCGCCAGCACATCATTGACGGTGTTGCGCACCAGCACATCGGGCGCAGTCTGGGCGGCGTTTGCTGCTGCATTGGGTGCCGCATTTGGCGCCGCATTTTGCGCATGCGACGGCAACGCCAGCAGCGAGCCGATGGCGATCAGAATCGAGGCAATGATCTGTCTGGTGAGTTTCATATTGTTGTTTTCCCTTGCATGTTGTTGTCATTTCCCGACACTTTTGCACCTTACCCGCGTTAGGCCGGCAAGCATGGTGAAATGTTCCGCAAATCAGACCGCGACTTTGGCAAATGGTGCGGAAAATCACGAAAACGCCTGCAAAACAACCGTTTGCGGCAGGCTCTCCATGATCACCAGGCGCGCAAATGCGCGGCAATCGGCGTTTGTTATGATTTGCGCCTGATTGACCGGACAAAAAATTTCACCGAAGGAAAATTTTGAAACTGCTTCGTTACAGCCTGAAACATGAGCCCCGCACCCTGGCGCGGATGGGCGTGCTGATTGCCCCCGACCGCGTTGCCGACCTGCGCGCCGGTTATGCGCTGCACCTGATGGAGCGCGCCGGCAATCCCAAGGGCCGCGAACTGGCGGCGATTTACATGCCGCCGTACATCACCGAATTCCTGCACATGGGCGAGCAGGCCTGGATTGCGCTCGCCGATGCCTATACCTACCTCAGCGACCTCGCCGCGGTGCGGCCCGATGCGCCGGGATTCAACGGCGAACCGCTGTTCCTGCCGCTGGCGGACTGCCGGGTTTACGCCCCGCTCCGTCCGTCCAAGCTGATCGCGGTCGGCCGCAACTATCCCGGCTATATACAGAACCCGGGCAAGGCGCCGGGGAAGATCCCCACCGGTTTTGTCAAAACCCTGTCCGCCATCGCCGGACCGGGGCGTGACATCATCAAGCCGCGCATCACGCAGCAGCTCGATTGCGAAACCGAACTGGCGGTGGTGATCGGCAAACGCTGCAAGGACGTGCCGGAGGAAAAAGCCTACGACGTGATCGCCGGTTACACCATCCTCAACGACATCACCGCGCGCGACCTCGCCGCGCTGGAGAAACAGGGCGGGCACATGTTCCTCAGCAAGACCATGGACACCTTCGCCCCGCTCGGGCCGTGGATGATCACGCGCGACGCGATTCCCGACCCGATGCACCTGCGCATCCAGACCCGGGTCAACGGCGAAACGCGGCAGGACGGCAACACCAAGGACATGCTGTTCAGCATCCCCCAGCTGGTCGCGCATTTTTCCCAGATCACGCTGATGCCCGGCGACATCATCGCCACCGGTTCACCCGGCGGCGGCGCACTGTCCAATCCCGACTGGTATCTCAATGCCGGCGACGTGATCGAAGCCGAAGTCGAAGGCATCGGCATCCTCAGCAACGGCGTGGTGGACGAGCCGCTGGTTTAAGCCGGACGGCGGGCTCACCGCAAGGGCGACAGTCCTTCAAGCAATGTCGGCAGCAGTTCCGACACCGTCGGATGCAGATGTACGCCACGGTTGATCACGGTATAGGGCTGGCGGGCCGTCATGACCTCCATTATGGAATGAATCACTTCGTCTCCGTGTACGCCGAGGATGGCCGCGCCGAGGATCTCCTTGGTGTCGGCGGCCACAGCGATTTTCATGAAACCCGCCGTCTCACCCATTTCGCGGGCACGGCCGACACGGGTCATCATCATCTTCGCGGACAGTGCGGGACGGCCCGAGGCTCGGACCTGTGAATGCGTCATGCCGACGCGCCCGAGCGGCGGATCGACGAACAGCGCATAAATGGGAATGCGGTCGCCGACCTTGCGCGATGCGCCGTCGAACAGGTTGTTGGCAACGATTTCATAATCGTTCCAGCTGGTGTGAGTGAAGGCGCCTCGGCCGTTGCAGTCGCCCAGCGCATAAACACCTTCGGCACTGGTGGCGAGTTCCTCGTCGACGACGATATAACCGCGCGCATCGGTCTTGATCCCGGCCGCCGGAAGACCCAGATCATGGGTGTTTGGCACACGGCCGGTGGCGAGCAGCAGATGCGAACCCTCGACCAGCGGAGAACCTTCACCGCAGGCCACGGAAACCGCCAAACGTTCGCCTCGACGCTGCATGCCGATGCAACCGGCGTTGAGCCGGAACTCGATGCCTTCCCCTTCAAGAATCCCGAGTATCGCTGCGGAAACATCCTCATCCTCACGCGCGATCAGGCGGGGCCCGGCCTCGACCACGGTCACGCGGCTGCCGAAGCGGCGATACATCTGTGCGAATTCAAGTCCGATGTAGCTGCCGCCGATGATGATCAGGTGCTCGGGCAGCCGGTCGAGATGCATGATGCGTTCGTTGTTGAGGAACGGCACATCAGCGACGCCCGGCATCTCCGGCAGCGCTGCGCGCCCGCCGACGTTGATGAATATGCGCTGCGCCTCAAGCTCGCGGTCGCCGACCCGCAGCCGGTGCGGCGCGGTGAACTGGGCATGACCTTCGATGACGGTGACGTTGCGGGCGCCGTCGAGCCATGAGCGTACGCCCTCGCGCGACTGTTTCACCACGGCATCCTTGCGTGCCCTGACCCGCGCCATATCGACGCGGACCGGACCATCCGTGAATACGCCGTAATTTTCGCCCGTGCGCGCGACATGCGCTGCGCGCGCGCTGGCCACCAGGGTTTTGGTTGGCACACAGCCGTTGTTGACGCAGGTGCCGCCAAAGCGCTGGCGCTCGATGATCGCAGTCTTCAGCCCTTCTTTGCCGCAGCGCACTGCCAGGGCCGGGCCGGCCTGACCGGCACCAATTACGATCGCATCGAATTGTTCGGACATGTCATCTCCCGCAGCAGGAAGTGCATCCTAGGACTGCTGACAAGGCAAGGCAAGCCCGCCAGGATTCAGTTCAGCGGCGCAATCCCGAGCTCACCCGCCAGCTGATCCAGCGCGGCAAGAAGAGCCGGCGGCATCGGGATGCCGTTCTTTTCGTTGTCGGCGCGGGTCACATGCGTGCCCTCGCCCGGCAGGCGGATGCGGTCGACGCCGGGCAGGCGCTTTGAATTGCGGATGTCGCGGATCAGCGTGTCCATGCCCTGCCTGAATTCCTTCAAGTCCTGGAAGGCTTCGATGTTGATGGCGACGATGGTGTGGCCGGTGTTGGTTTCGCTGGTGTCGTCGTTGTTGAAATCGATCACGTCCTTGCCCATCGCCGCCGCATTCAGGTTGCCGGCCAAGAGGCCCATCACCAGCGCGAGGCCGTAGCCCTTGTAACCGCCGATCGGCAGCAGGAAACCCTCGCTGGCGCGTTTCGGATCGGTCAAAGGATTGCCCTGCCGGTCCATCATCCAGCCTTCCGGCATCATTTCCACGCGATGCGGCTTGGTCTTGAACTTGCCGTAGGCCGCCACGGTCGTCGCCATATCCAGAACAATCGCGGGTTCGTCGCCGGCCGGCACCGCGACTGCAATCGGATTGGTCGACAGCAGCATGTCCAGCCCGCCCCAGGGCGGCAGGTGATTGGCGCTGCCCACGGCCATGTAGAGGCCGATCATGTTGTGCGCGAGCGGCATGCTGGCATACAGCGATGCCGGACCGGCGTGGTTGCTCCAGCGCGCGCCGACCCAGGCCACGCCGGCGGTCTTCGCCTTCTCGATGGCCATTTCGGTGGCGAACTTCATCACCAGGTGGCCCATGCCGTTGTCGCCGTGCACCAGCGCCATGCCGGCCATTTCACGTTCGACGCGGATGTTTGGTTTCACATTGACCGCCTTGCCCTTGATGCGGCGGATGTACTGCGGCAGGCGGAACACGCCGTGGCCCTCCGAGCCGTTGATGTCGGCCTGCGCCATCAGCTGCGCGATGGATTTTGCATCTTCACGCGGAATCGCCACCGCCTCGAAAGCGCTGGCAATGAAGGCGCGCAGCTTGTCGCCGGAAATCCGTTGTTTCTGTTCAGCCATGGTTCTGTTCCTGTTGGTGTTCTTCCAGTTCGATCAGTGCGCCAAGAAAGTCCTTTGGATGCACGAAGGCGATGCGTTCGCCGTGCACATTCAGCTGGATTTTGCCGCCGCCCAGCACCTGCGCGCCGGCCGCGGCCAGCTCCCGGGTCGTGGTTTCAATGCTGTCCACGCTCAGGCTGAAATGATGGATGCCGCCTTTGGGATTGCGCTCGAGGAATTTGCCCACCGGCGAATCCGGCCGCGACGGTTCCATCAATTCGATTTTTGCGTTGCCGAGATCGATATAGGTCATGCGCACGCCCTGCTCTTCGTTGACCTTGATCGTTCCCGCCGTGAGCCCGTAGGTCACATGCAGCTTTTCCAGCGCCGCCGCGAGGTCGGGCACAACGATGGAAACATGGGCGAGGCCGGTGATCATCGGGATATATTTATAAATATATGATTTTAAATGACTTTTTCTTTGCGTAGGGCGGTGATGCGGGCATCGCTGAAGCCGAGCTCCTCACGCAGCACCGCTTCCGTGTGCTGGCCCAGCAAGGGCGGCGCACGACGGATGCTCGCCGGCGTATCGCTGAAACGAAAAGGAATGCCGAGCATTTTGACGGTACCGGCCGTCGGATGCTCCACCGCGGTCACCATGTCGCGCGCAATCGCATGTGGCGCCGAAAGGGCCTGCGCCACGCTGTTGATGCGGCCACAGGGAATGCCCGCCGCCATCAGTTTTGAGATCCAGGTTTCCGCGCCTTCCCGCTTCAGCTCGGCCTTGATCAAATCATCCAGCGCATCGCGGTTCACCACCCGGTCGGGATTTTTGGTGAAGCGCGCATCCGCGGCCCACTCCGCGTGGCCCAGCACATCGGCAAATTTCGCAAACTGTCCGTCATTGCCGACCGCCACTGCAATGCGGTCATCGCGCGTCGGATAGGCGGTATAGGGCACGATGTTGGGATGGCCGTTGCCGAAACGACCGGCGTCTTTGCCCGACACCAGATGGTTGGCCGCGACATTCGCCAGCATCGCGAGCCCGCTGTCGAACAAGGACACCTCGACATGCTGGCCGCGGCCGGTGCCGTGGCGCGCATTCAATGCCGCGAGGATCGAGTTGCAGGCGAGCATGCCGGTGCAGATGTCGACGATGGCCACGCCGTATTTCATCGGCTCGCCGTCACGCTCGCCGGTGATGCCCATCAATCCCGATTCCGCCTGCAGGATGAAATCGTAACCAGGCAGACCGGCCTTGGGGCCGGTGGCGCCGTAACCGGTGATCGAACAACGCACGACACGCGGTGCATGTTCCTGCAGCCACGCGTTGCTGAATCCCCATTTCTCCAGCGTGCCGACCTTGAAATTCTCGACCAGCACATCGGATTTTTTGATCAGCCCGGCCAGCACCTCCTGCCCGGACTTCACCGCCATGTTCAGCGTCATCGAGCGCTTGTTGCGGTTGACCCCGAGGTAATACGCCGATTCCCCCTCGGCAAACGGCGGCCCCCAGCTGCGGGTGTCGTCGCCTGCGCCCGGCGGCTCGACCTTGATCACATCCGCGCCCATGTCGCCGAGCATCATCGTGCACAGCGGTCCGGCGAGGATGCGCGTCAGATCAAGGACGCGGACGCCGGCGAGAGCGCCGGCGGAATGTTCAGAAGTCATCGAAACTCTCTGCTACTTAGGAGATCAAGAGCATTAACCGCCAAGACGCCAAGGTCGCCAAGAAGAGCGAAAAAAACCTAATTAAACCCAGGGGGTTTGGTTTTCTTGGCGTTCTTGGCGTCTTGGCGGTTCAGTTTTTTTGCCTTGGCAGTTCAGCCTTTATTTATTTCTTGCGACGCATCGACGGCGGCGCATTGAGGTCGCGCTCGTAACCATCGACGTATTTCTCCAGTTCCTTCTTCGCCTGCATGCGGAATTTCTGGAAATCCGGCTTGCGGCCGGCGAGGAAGGCATCCATGCCCTCGTTCGCTTCGGGCGAACCCCAGACATGCGCCAGCAGTTCCATGCCCTGCTGCCAGGACGAATACAGGTTGTCGGATTCGAAGTTCAGCGACTTCTTGGTCATGCGGATGGTCAGCGCGCTGTGGCCCTTCATGGTTTCACACCACTTCAGGGTTTCCTTCAGCAGGTCCTTTTGCGGCACGCACTTGTTGATCAGGCCGACTTCAACCGCTTCCTTGGCCGGGAAACGGCGGGCGCAGAAAATCATTTCGCGCGCGAGGCGTTCGCCGATGATGCGCGGGATGTATTGCGTCGCGCCCACGGTCGGGCAGGCGCCGACTTTTGCACCGGTCTGGCCCAGCACCGCGTTTTCCGAGGCAATCACCAGGTCGCACCACAGCGCGAGTTCATGTCCGCCGCCCATGCACCAGCCGTTCACCATCGCAATCACCGGGATCGGCAGGCCGCGGAT
>CAZSIR010000061.1:0-15666 GCA_964606765.1 uncultured Bordetella sp.
CGCATCAAATCGGAACACCCGGATCTGCTGGTGTTCTACCGCATGGGTGATTTCTACGAGCTGTTTTTTGATGACGCAGAACGCGCGGCGCGGCTGATGGACATCACGCTGACTTCGCGCGGCGAATCGGCGGGCACACCGATCAAAATGGCCGGGGTGCCCTTCCATTCGCTGGATCAGTATCTGGCCAGGCTGGTGAAACTTGGCGAGTCCGTGGCGATCTGTGAGCAGATCGGTGACCCGGCCACGTCCAAAGGCCCGGTCGAACGCAAAGTGGTGCGCATCGTCACCCCAGGCACGCTGACCGAGTCGGCGCTGCTCGACGAAAAAAGCGACAACCTGCTGCTCGCCGCGTACCGCAGCGGCAACCTGCTCGGCCTGGCCTGGCTGTCGCTGGCCTCGGGTCGCTTCTGCGTGATGGAAACCGCAGCCGCAAATTTTGCCACCGAGATCGAACGCCTGCGCCCCGCCGAAATCCTCGTGGCCGAAGGCGCAACGCTGGATATCATTGATGACGGCACCGCGATCCGCCGCCTCCCGCCCTGGCGCTTTGACAGCGACACCGCGCGGCGCAGCCTGTGTACGCAATTCGAAACCCATGACCTGAGCGGCTTCGGTGCGCAATCGCTGGATCTTGCGATCGCCGCCGCCGGCGCCCTGCTGGATTACGCAAAATCCACCCAGGGCAGCAGCATTGCGCACATCCGTGCACTGACCGTTGAAACCGAGCGCGCCTACCTGCGCATGGACCCGGCGACGCGGCGCAACCTCGAGCTCACTGAAACCATCCGCGGCGAAGCGGCGCCGACGCTGCTGTCGCTGCTCGACACCTGCGCCACCGGCATGGGCAGCCGCCGCCTGCGCCATGCCCTGCACCACCCGCTGACCGACCGCACGCTGCTGCAGTCGCTGCACCTGGCCGTGGCCGAACTCATCGATGAAGAACGCCACGCCGCCGTGCGCGGTGCCTTGAAGAATTTCGCCGACGTCGAGCGCATTGCCGCACGCATCGCACTGGCCACTGCGCGGCCGCGCGACCTGTCCGGGCTGCGCGGCTCGCTGCAGCGTCTGCCGGAACTGGTGCAGGCACTGGACAGTACCGGCACTGAACGCCTGCGCGCACTGACCGCCGATCTCGCCCCGCAAAATGAACTGATGGCCCTGCTGATTGCAGCAGTCAAACCCGAACCCTCGTCGGTGATCCGCGAAGGCGGCGTGATCGCCGACGGTTACGACGCCGAGCTCGATGAACTGCGCGGCATCCAGGACAACTGCGGCGCCTTTCTCGCCGAACTCGAAGTGCGGGAGCGCGCACGCACCGGCATCACCACGCTGAAAGTGGAGTTCAACCGCGTCCACGGCTTTTACATCGAAGTCACGCGCGCACAGTCGGACAAGGTGCCCGACGATTACCGCCGCCGGCAGACGCTCAAAAACGCCGAGCGTTACATCACGCCGGAACTGAAGACTTTCGAGGACAAGGCGCTGTCGGCGCAGGACCGCGCGCTGGCGCGGGAAAAACTGCTCTACGACCAGCTGCTGGCAAAACTCGCCCCCGAAGTGCCGGCACTGCAGCGCGTTGCAGCGGCACTGGGCGAACTCGACATGCTGGCCGCCTTCGCCGAGCGTGCTGCGGCGCTGAACTGGTCGGCGCCGGAATTCACCGATGAAGCAGTGATCGACATCAGCGCCGGTCGCCATCCGGTGGTCGAGGCGCAGGCCAGTCCCTTCATCGCCAACGACGCGCGGCTGTCGGCGACGCGCCGCATGCTGCTGATCACCGGTCCGAACATGGGCGGCAAATCGACCTATATGCGGCAGACCGCACTGATTGCGCTGCTCGCGCATTGCGGATCGTTTGTGCCGGCCACGCGCGCGCGGCTGGGTCCGCTGGACCGCATTTTCACCCGCATCGGCGCAGCGGATGACCTGGCCGGCGGCCGCTCGACCTTCATGGTCGAAATGACCGAAGCGGCGTACATCCTGCATCACGCCACGCCGCAGAGCCTGGTGCTGATGGATGAAATCGGCCGTGGTACCTCAACCTATGACGGCCTCGCGCTGGCCTGGGCCATCGCGCGCCACCTGATCGAACGCAACACCTGCTACACGCTGTTCGCGACGCATTATTTCGAACTGACGCAGCTCGCGGTCGAGTTCAGGCAGGTCGCCAACGTGCATCTTGATGCAGTGGAACACAAGGATCGCATCGTGTTCCTGCACAGCGTGGAGGAAGGTCCGGCGAGCCGCAGCTACGGCCTGCAGGTGGCGCAACTTGCCGGCGTGCCGGGTGCCGTGATCCGCAGCGCGAAAAAACGCCTGGCCGATCTGGAAGCGGCGGCTGCGGCGCAGGCGCCGCAGGGAGACCTGTTTGCCGGCTCTTCCGCCGCCAGCCATGAACCGGAGGCTGCGGAACCGCATCCCGCGGTGGATGCACTGCTCGACTGCGACCCCGATGCGCTGACGCCGCGCGATGCGCTGGAACTGCTCTACCGGCTGCGGGATCTGGCGAAGCCCGGGAAGTAAATGTAACTATTTGTTTTTATTGTATTTTTTATCGGTCTGAATTCCCTGCAGCTCTGCACTCCGCATCGGCCATCCCGGCTGACTCAGTGATGGTGGCCATGCGCGCCGTGCACATGGCCGTGTTCCATCTCCTCGCCGGTTGCCACGCGCACCTCGGTCACGGTGCAGTTGAAATTGAGCGTCTGCCCGGCGAGCGGATGATTGCCGTCAACCACCACCTTGTCCGCCGCCACATCGGTCACGGTATACACCATGGCATGGCCGGACTCCTCGCCGCGGCCTTCGAACTGCATGCCGACCGCAACGTCCGGCGGAAACTTGTCGCGCGCCTCGACCTGCACCAGCTTGGCATCGTACTCGCCGAATGCATCGTTCGGCGTCAGGCGCACCTTGCAGCTGTCGCCGGCTTTTTTGCCGTCGAGCGCCTGTTCGACCAGCGGAAAAATGCCCTGGAATCCGCCGTGCAGATAGGCAATCGGTGAATCAGCCTTCTCGATCATGTTGCCCTGGGCATCGAGCAGTTCGAAAGTCAGCGTCACCACCGTGTTTTTTGCAATTTGCATCAACGTTCCTCGAGGAGTTGCGGCACCGGATCCCCGGAAGCCTGATGCCGGATTCTGTAAACAAAGCGCCCGGCGGTCAAGCACGGCGGAGAACGCTCAATTTATAATCGGCCATGATGACTGGTTCCCTGCTCAACAAGCTGACTCCGGCGCAATTCCTGCGCCGCCACTGGCAGAAAAAGCCGCTGCTGGCCCCTGCCAGCCTGCCGCAGTTCGCATCGCTGGTCTCCCGCCGTGACCTGCAGGACATGGCCGCATCGCCGGACACCGAATCGCGGCTGATCGTGCGCGACGGAAAGCGCTGGCGGGTCAGTCACGGGCCATTCAGCCCGCGTGATTTTGCCAAACTGCCCGCCCGCAACTGGACGCTGCTGGTGCAGGGCGTCAACCACGTGCTGCCGGAAGCCGCCGCCCTGCTGGCGCATTTTGATTTCATCCCCTACGCCCGTTTCGACGACCTGATGGTGAGTTACGCACCGCCGGGCGGCGGAGTCGGACCGCACTTCGACAGCTACGATGTGTTCCTGCTGCAGGGTGAAGGACGGCGCCGCTGGCAGATCAGCGGCCAGAGGGATCTGGCGCTGGTGCCCGATGCACCGCTGAAAATCCTCAGCCGGTTTCGCGCCGCCAGGGAATGGACACTCGATGGCGGCGACATGCTCTACCTGCCGCCGCGCTGCGCGCATGACGGTGTCGCGCTCGACGAGTGCATCACCTACTCGATCGGTTTCCGTGCGCCCTCGGCGCAGGACCTGTGCGGCCGTTTTTTCGAATTCCTGCAGGACCGGCTGGATGCGCCGCAACTCTACGCCGATCCGCAACTCAAACCGACGCAGCATCCCGCAGAAATCAACCGCCAGCTGACGCAGGGGCTGCTGCGCCTTCTTGACCGGGCGCGGTGGAGCCGCAGCGACCTGCTGCGTTTCCTCGGCGAGGATCTCAGCACACCCAGGGACCATGTGGTTTATGCGCCGCCGCGCCGCGCGCTGTCGCCGGCCGGCTTCAAAAAAGCGGTCGGCCTCCAGGGCCTGCGTCTGGCGCCGCAATCCATACTGCTCTATGACAAGGCGGCGTTTTACATCAACGGTGAATGTTGCACGGTTCCTGCCTCCGCCCGCCCCCGGCTGCGGCAATTTGCTGATCGTCGCAGGTTGCCGCCCGCAGTCGCTCCGGCGAGCGGCATGCATATTCTGTACGCCTGGTACCGCGCGGGTTATGCCCTGCTCTGACCCGGATCAAGGAGCCCGTGCATGGAACTGACCGGAAATCCGCCGAATGCAGAGTACCGGCGCTTCGAGAGTTTCCGCGAATACGAGGAGATCGTTGATCGCACGATCCCGGTCACCCAGAACATCATCCGCGTATTCGACCGCACGCTGAGCCGCAACTACAACACGCCGGAGCGCATCGCCCTGCTGAAAGAATTTTTGCTGGCCAACCGCGCCAACCGCCTGCTGATCGTGGTCCATGACGCCCGGCAACTGAACCTCGAACACCCGCGCCTGATCCATCTCCAGCAGCAATTCAGCCATGCCTTCACCATTCGTGAAACCCTGCGCGCCGCGAAACAGGCCGCCGATCCATTTGTCATTTTTGACGGCAGTCACTACGTGCACCGCTTCCATTACGATCACATGCGGGCGGCGCAGGGCACGCACGACGCGGCGGGCGCGCAGCAGCTGATCGAGCGCTTCGGTGAAATTCTTGATAATTCCGGGCCGCCGCTGGCCGCCAACGTCACGGGGCTGTGACTATCGTCTCCCAAGCCTCTCAGTCCACGCTCAAACACTGGTAGACTTCGCGCCGGCATGATGGCCGTTGCGGATTGCCTCCACGGAATTCGCAATGTGAACGGTGCCAACCAAATTTGGATTGAACTCATTTACCTTCGAAGGATAGTCACAATCATGAATCGCTCCCTCCTTGTTGTCGCCCTGCTGGCCCTTGGCCTGACCGCCTGCGGCGAAAAACCGGCACCGGCTCCCGCACCTGCTCCGGCCCCCGCTCCCGCACCGGCCCCGGCGCCGGAAGCCCCGAAAGCTGAAGCTCCGGTCTCAGCCCCTGCCGCAGATGCGCCGAAGGCCGACGCCGCCGCTCCTGCTGCAGACGCTCCGAAAGCGGATGCCGCCAAGGACGAAATGAAGAAGTAAGCAGCTGCCTGCACCACGAAAAAGCCGGCCTGCAGGCCGGCTTTTTCTTTGAACGGTACTTCAGGACGCCTCAGCACAACATGCGCCAGTCGAAGCCTTCTGCCTGCGTGGCCACGCCAATCCAGTCCGGCGTGCAACCCAGGGCATCGGACAAAGCCGCACAGGCAAGGTCCGGATGATTGTTTTTCTGCGACAGATGCGCAGCCAGCACATGCTGCAGTGACTGCTGGTTGATGCCGGCGAGAATCCGGGCGGCCTGGCCATTGTCCAGGTGCCCGAGGCGGCCGCCAATGCGGTTCTTCAGGGACTCGGGATAACTGCTGCCAAACAACATTTCCCGGTCGTGATTGCATTCGATCACCAGCGCATCGAGGCCGGACAGCATCGCCTCGATGTGCGGCGTGGATGAGCCGGCATCCGTCAGCACGCCCAGGCGGGATGCGCCATCACCAAATACAAACTGCGTCGGCTCGCGCGCATCGTGGGGCACCGGATAGGGGAACAGCTCGACATCACCCACTGCAAAAGACGTATGGCTGTCGATGATCACGGCTTCGGGGAAATCACCACGGGCCAGCGCGGCCACATGCGTGCCGTAAGACAGATAAACCGGGACGCCGAATTTGCGGGCAAACCTTGCTACGCCACCGACATGGTCATCATGCTCATGGGTCACCAATATGGCGTCGACGGCATCCGGCGCCAGCCCCAGCCGGCCCAGCCTGCGCACGGTTTCCGCAACACTGAAACCGCAATCGAGCAGTACACGGGTGCTGCCGGCCTCGACCACCAGCGCGTTGCCTTCGCTGCCGCTGCCTAGGGAGGCGAAGCGCATGGCGAATGCCTGACGGGAATCGGAAAACGGGGGTAAAGCGGCAACGGCGGGAAGACGGATGACGGCATTTCGCCGGATCCGCGCATCAGCTTCGCGCCGGTCACTTCAGCTGGTCGTAGAGCAGCGTGAGAATGCGGTTGGCAGTGTCGGACTGCTCGCGCACGCCTTCCTTGTCGAGCACTCGCACCTCGGCACCGGAGTTGTCCCCCTGCACCAGAATGCGGTACTGCTCCTTGCTCGGCGCCTTCGAATTACCCCAGAACTTGAGCTTGGACAGCCAGCCCTTGTCCTCGGTGGTCTTGATATCAGCGTCCGGATCGATATAACGCACGAAATACAGGCCTTTCGAGCGATCACGGTCTTCAACCGTGAAGCCCACGCGATCCAGCGCCAGTCCGACCCGCCGCCAGGCGCGGTCAAACTGGTCATTCAGCGCGAGCAGGCTGCCCTCGGCGCCACGATTGAGTTTGGCCTGCGGCTCAAGCTTGGCGGTCGCAACCTGCGTTTTTGCGCGCTCACCGTCAACGCCAAAACGCACCATCATCCGGCGCAGCATTTCCGCTTCGAGATCCGGATCCGGCTTGCGCGGCTGCCAGCGCAACTGATCCTGGTACTCGCTGACGTAAATTTCTTCCATGCCGCGATGGCTGACATAGATCTCGGTGGTTCCGGGCTGGGCGCCGCGCTCAAGGCGGGTGCGATATTTGTCACGCTCCGAAGTCGAAGACAGGGTATCGAGCGCGCGGGCAATGGCTCCGGTCAGTCCGGACTGGGGAACCTTGGCGCGATTCTCGTTCCAGTCGGTTTCCATGACGCCGGCTTCGGGCATTTCGACATTGATCACGAATCCGGTTTCCTGCCAGAACTCCTTGACCGCCGGCCACAGCTGCTCCGGATTGCCCGGCACCACCAGCCAGCGCTGGGTGCCGGCGCGCTCGACGCGGACGTTATCGACCTTGGGCAGCACGGCAGACTGTGCCGACGAGGCCTGCGGACGACCCGCCTGGTCCTTGCTGTAAGCCGAGTAGGTCGCGGTGCCCTTGCCGGCGCCGCTGTCGGGGACGGCGAAGCGGTCGTCGGTGCCGGGACGCGTCAGATCAGGCGGCACTTCCAGGGACGGCAGCTTGCCGGACGTCCGGTAGTCGATTTTCTTGGTGGGAATCTCCACCGAACTGCAGGCAGCCAGGCCCGCCACCGAAGCCAGCACTACTGCCGTACTTTTATGCCACTGCATGTTGCCTGTCTTTCCTTGCCTCGACTGTGCCGGCCTGCTGCATGGCCTCGCGCACCAGTTCATGAAATTGCGGCGCCAGCGGTGTCAGCGGCAAACGAATCCCGCCCCCCATCAGCCCCAGTTGCTGCACGGCCCACTTCACCGGGATCGGGTTAGCCTCGCAGAAAAGATGACGATGCAATCCCAGCAGGCGATTGTTCAAATCCGTTGCCTTTGCCGTATCGCCGGCCAGCGCCGCCACGCACATTTCGTGCATCAGCCGCGGCGCCACATTGGCGGTCACTGAAATGACTCCGTCTCCGCCCAGCAGCATCAGCGCAATGCCGGTGGCGTCGTCACCACTGTAGACACTGAATGCCTTGGGCCTGCGTCGCAGCAGATCGGTGCCGCGCTCCAGGTTGCCCGTCGCATCCTTGATGCCCACGATGCCCGGCACTTCTGCCAGACGCAGCGTGGTGTCATTGGACAGGTCGGCCACGGTGCGTCCGGGCACGTTGTAGAGAATCTGCGGAATATCCACCGCTTCGGCGATTGCGCGGAAATGACGGTACAGCCCTTCCTGCGTCGGCTTGTTGTAGTACGGCACCACGGACAGACTCATGCCTGCGCCGGCGTCCCTGGCGTATTGCGAAAGTTCGATCGCCTCCAGCGTGGAATTGGCGCCAGTGCCGGCGATGATCGGCACCCGGCCCGCGGCATGTCGCACGGCAACTTCAATCAGTTGGCGGTGCTCGTCAAAATCGACGGTTGGTGATTCGCCGGTGGTCCCGACCACGACAATGCCGTCCGTGCCTTCCGCGATATGCCAGTCGATCAGGGCACGGAAAGCAGCGAGGTCAAGTCCGCCGTCCTCGTTCATCGGCGTGACGATGGCCACCATGCTGCCACGAATCCCAGTTAAACCATTGATTTTCATCTAAAAATTTAAGCCGCGTCGAATAATCACAGTATTGTACCTGATGCCCGCCACGCTGGCACACCTGTTCGACCGGGGAAGCAGGCACGAATTCCGCCTGCTTGCCTTGCCCGTGCATTTTTGCGGCGGATCCAAGCCATCAGCAGCGCAGAAACTAATCCGCCAGACCATCCACCCCGATGGCGGAACCGCCAGCATTTCCCGGATTGAACGGGCTGGCTCAATCATCTCGGGGCGGCAAGGCAACTGCCCTGCCGGATCGGCAAAATGACCGGCAAGAATTCTTAAATTGTTGATTCCCCGTAATTTTAACGAATTGTGACACTGTCATCCGACTGCAATATTTAAGCGCTACAGTCCTCGGAGTTTTAATCAGCCACATCGTTGCAGACAGTCTCAAATTTTTACGAGGAAACCCATATGAACACATTGATGCGAAAAATTACCGTCGCCGCGGCTTGTGCCGTGGCCCTGGTGACAGCCGCCCACGCAGCGGATATCACCGGTGCCGGCGCGACCTTCCCCTACCCGATTTATGCCAAGTGGGCAGAAGCCTACAAAAAAGCCACTGATATCGGCCTGAACTACCAGTCCATCGGCTCCTCGGGCGGCATTCGCCAGATCCGCGCCAAAACGGTCACTTTCGGTGGAACCGACGCCCCGCTGAGCGGCGCCGACCTGGAAAAAGACGGCATGGTGCAATTTCCCTCCGTGCTGGGCGGCGTTGTGCCGGTGATCAACCTCGACGGCTTCAAGCCGGGCGAACTGAAGGTGACCGGCGAAGTGCTTGCAGAGATTTTTCTGGGCAGCATCACCAAATGGAATGACGCGAAAATTGCCGGGCTGAACCCGGGCAAAAAACTGCCGGACACGTCCATCACCGTGGTGCATCGCGCCGACGGCTCGGGCACCACGTTCATCTTCACTGATTACCTCAGCGAAGCCAGCAGCGCGTGGAAAGACAAAGTCGGCAAAGGCGCTGCGGTCAAATGGCCGGCCGCGACCTCAGTGGGCGGCAAAGGCAACGAAGGCGTCGCCGGCAATGTGGGACGCGTCAAAGGCGCCATCGGCTATGTTGAGTACGCTTATGCCAAGAAAAACAAAATCCCGCACCTCCAGCTGCGCAACCGTGACGGCAAATTTGTTGATCCGGATGACAAATCCTTCGCCGCCGCTGCCGCTGGCGCTGACTGGCTGAGCGTTCCCGGCATGGGCATCTCGCTGGTCAACCAGAAAGGCGCGGATTCCTGGCCCATCACCGGCGCCACATTCATCCTGATGTACAAGAACCCGGTGGACAAGGCCCTGGCGCAGGAAGCCATCAAATTCTTTGACTGGTCATTCAAGAACGGAGACCAGATGGCGCTGGAACTGGACTATGTTCCCCTGCCCGATGCATTGACCAAGGTCATCGCAGAGAAAGTCTGGACTCAAATCGCCAAGTAAGCCCGCAACGAACGAAGGAGTGCCCGCAAGAGCACTCCTTCGTCGTTTTTCCAAGGTTGGTCATTTGCCTGCAGTCGGATTTCCGGAGCGAACATGAACACGTCACCCGCGGACAGCGGTATGCTTGAACAACAAGGTTTGGATCTGGCCAAAGCGCAGGGCAAGGCGTTCATGAATTCGACAAGCACAGACAGCGGCATGCTGGACCAGCGACGATTGCGGATCGTCAAGAAGCAGCGCCTCCAGGATTTCCTGTTCCACAAGCTCACACTGAGTTTTTCATTGATTGTGCTGGTCTCGCTGATCGGGATCCTCGTTTCGCTCGCCATGGTGGCATGGCCGACGTTCCAGAAATTCGGCCTGCAGTTCATCTGGCGGGTCGAGTGGGACATCATCAATGAAGAATTTGGCGCCGCCATTTCCATTTTCGGCACCCTCGCCAGCGCGACCATCGCCATACTGATTGCGATGCCGCTCAGTTTCGGCATCGCCCTTTTCCTCACTGAAACCTGCCCGGTCTGGCTGCGCCGGCCGCTGGGCACCGCCATTGAACTGCTCGCCGCAGTACCGTCGATCATCTACGGCATGTTCGGGCTCTTCGTCTTTGCGCCCTTGTTTGCCGAATACGGACAGCCCGCGCTGCAATCCACGCTGGGCCAGATGCCCTTCATCGCCCCCCTGTTCGGCGGCGCAATGAACGGCATCGGCATCCTCGCCGCCGGGCTGATTCTGGCCTTCATGATCCTGCCCTTCATCGCGGCCGTCACGCGCGACGTTTTTGAAATTGTCCCGCCGATCCTGCGTGAGTCGGCCTACGGCGTGGGCTGCACGACCTGGGAGGTCGTCAGGCACATCGTCCTGCCCTACACCCAGCAGGGCGTCATCGGCGGCGTGATGCTCGGCCTTGGCCGCGCACTCGGTGAAACCATGGCGGTGACCTTCGTCATCGGCAACTCGCAGCGCATCAGCGCTTCGCTGTTCTCTCCGGGGTCATCGATTGCCTCGACCCTGGCCAATGAATTCGGGGAGGCGGCGGATTTCCACCTGTCCGCCCTTTTCGCGCTGGGCCTGCTGCTGTTCGTGATCACCTTTTTCGTGCTGGCCGCGGCAAAAATCCTGATCATCCGCACCGAGCGCGCCAAGGGCACGAAAACCTGAACCAGACCGACGGGAAACACCATGGATCAAAATCTGTACCGCAGACGTCTCCTGACCAACCGCATCGGCATAGCGTTGTCGATGCTGGCAATGGCCCTGGGCGTTTCCGTATTGCTGTGGATCCTGGTGATCCTCTTCAAAAACGGTTTCCAGGCCCTCGACTTCAACATGTTTTTCCATTCGACCCCGGCGCCGGGCACCGAAGGCGGCGGCCTTGCCAACGCCATTGTCGGCAGCCTGCTCCTGGTCGGATTTTCAACGCTGGTCAGCACGCCGATCGGGATTCTTGCCGGCATCTATCTGGCCGAGTACGGCGACAACAGCAGAACCGCCGAAGTCACCCGCTTCATGACCGACATCATGCTCAGCGCGCCGTCCATCGTGCTCGGATTGTTTGTCTACGCCATTCTGGTCGCCCAGGTGAAGCATTTTTCCGGTTGGGCGGGAACCATTGCACTTTCTCTGATCGCCATCCCGGTGGTCCTGAGGACAACGGAAAACATGCTGCGGCTGGTGCCCATCAGCCTGCGCGAAGCCGCTTTTGCCCTGGGCGCGCCCCGCTGGAAGGTATCCACCATGGTGACGCTGCGCGCCGCCAAAAGCGGGGTGATCACCGGCCTGCTTCTGGCCCTCGCCCGCATCAGCGGTGAAACGGCACCGCTGCTGTTCACCGCCCTCAACAACCAGTTCTTCTCGCTGGACATGAATGCCCCGATGTCCAACCTGCCCGTGGTGATCTTCCAGTTCGCCCTCAGCCCCTATGACAACTGGGTGCGCCTGGCCTGGGGCGGGGCGCTGCTGATCACGCTGACGGTGCTGGTGCTGAACATCATGGCCCGCGTATTTTTCAGGGACAAGTCTGCCGGCTGACGCTGCCCCTGTTCCACCATCATCCAAACAAACCAAAGAGCCCGTCATGACCGAAAACCAGGAACAGGTAATGAAAAGCGCGATTAAAATCAAAAACCTGAATTTCTATTACGGCAAATTCCAGGGGCTGAGGGACATCAACCTCGACATCGTCGAGCACAAGGTCACCGCCTTCATCGGCCCCTCCGGCTGCGGCAAGTCCACGCTGCTGAGAACCCTGAATCGCATGTACAGCCTGTATCCGGGACAACGGGCTGAAGGCGAAATCAACTTTTACGGCCAGAATATCCTCGACCCCAACCAGGATCTGAACCTGCTGCGCGCGCGGATCGGCATGGTCTTCCAGAAACCCACCCCTTTCCCGATGTCGATCTACGACAACATCGCCTTCGGCGTCAGGCTCTATGAAAACCTTGCCAAGGGCGCGATGGACGAGCGGGTTGAATGGGCACTGACCAAAACCGCGTTGTGGAATGAGGTGAAGGACAAGCTCAACCAGAGCGGACTCGCCCTGTCAGGCGGCCAGCAGCAGCGCCTGTGCATCGCGCGCTCGGTGGCGGTAAAACCCTCCGTCATCCTGCTCGACGAACCCACCTCGGCGCTGGACCCGATCTCCACCGCCAAAGTCGAGGAGCTGGTCCATGAACTCAAATCCGACTACACCGTGGCCATCGTGACCCACAACATGCAGCAGGCCGCCCGTGTTTCCGACTTCACCGCCTACATGTATATCGGCGAAATGGTCGAATACGGTGAAACCGAACGCCTCTTCATCAAGCCGAAAAAACAGGCGACGGAAGACTACATTACCGGCCGTTTCGGATAACTTCCCCGCAACATCCCTCGGCCGGCGCAGTCCTGCAGCGATTGCGTCGGCTATCCGGCCTTAATCGCGGTCTTCGCCGCACAACAGCCAGCCCATCACCGCTGCGGCCAGCAAGGCGCCGGCAATCTGCGCCAGGATGAACATGGGCGCGTCAGCGGGCCGTATGCCGGCAAAGGTATCGCTGGCGGCACGCGCCAGCGTGACCGCCGGATTGGCAAATGAAGTCGAGGCGGTGAACCAGTAGGCGGCAGTGATATAGGCGCCAACCACATAGGGAATCGCAGCGGCTCGGGAACGCATACACCCCAGAATGGCCATCAGCAGGCCGAAGGTCGCGATCAGTTCGCTCCACCATTGCGGCCATCCGCTGCGAACCTTCAGCGATGCGAAAAACAGCGGCTCCCCAAACATCAGATGGGCGCAGGCCACGCCGGCAAAAGCTGCGGCAACCTGCACCGCCACAAAAGCCGCCGCATCACGCCATGAAATCGCCCGCCGCAATGCCATCACCAGCGTCACGGCGGGATTGAAATGGGCGCCTGACAGAGGCGCAAAAATTTCAATCAGAACGATCAGCACGGCGCCCGTGGCTATGGCATTGGCGAGCAGGGCAATCGCAGTATTACCGTCGGCCAAACGCTCTGCCATGATGCCGGAGCCGATGACCGTCGCCAGCAGGAATGCGGTCCCCAGGGCCTCCGCCCCCAGCCGGCGCCCCAGCGTCATGATTTTTCGTCGCCGATATCCCGCAGCCTTTTCTGCAGCGTCATCCGGTCAAGGCGCTCCAGGGGCAGGTTGATGAACAGTGAAATGCGCGCATTCAGCTGGTTGTAGGCCCTGAAAAACGCATTGTGTTTTTCCTCGTCGCTGCCCTCAACGGCAGCCGGGTCAGGAACCCCCCAATGCGCGGTCATCGGCTGCCCCGGCCACACCGGGCAGACTTCACCGGCCGCGTTGTCGCAAACGGTGAATACAAAATCCAGCTGCGGCGCGCCCGGGCCGGCAAACTCCTCCCAGTTCTTGCTGCGCAATCCGTCAACCGGCAAATGATTTTTCGCGAGCAGTTTCAGCGCAAACGGATTCACCCTGCCCGCGGGATGGCTGCCGGCGCTGTACGCCCTGAAACGCCCCCGCCCCAGGCTGTTGAGCATGACCTCGGCCATGATGCTGCGCGCGGAATTGCCGGTGCAAAGAAACAGCGCGTTGTAGATTTTTTCCCCAGCCATGATTGTTCCCTGCCTATCAACGAAAGATCAGACAACCGCGCCCGCATCGACCACCTGTGGCGCTGCGCATTCGGGCAGACAGGATTGTCCGCCGCAGCAGTTTTCGCTCAGAAAGTTGACCAGCTTCAGCGCATTGCCGAAGTTGGCCGAATAAATGACGTAGCGCCCTTCCTGGCGCGACAGCGCGAGGCCGGCATGGCTCAGTTCTTTCAGGTGAAAAGACAGGGTCGGCGGCGGCAAGCGCAGTCTGTCGGCAATGACCCCGGCCGCCATGCCCTCGGGGCCTGCCTGCACCAGCAAACGATAAACCCCCAGGCGCGACTCCTGCGCCAGTGCAGCCAGGGCAACAACGGCATCTTTTGATTTCATGTTTCCAATAATATGAAAATATTGAACGTCCGTCAATTGTAAAAATAATTAATGAAATCAAATATTTATGAAGATCGGCCTGCGATTTGAACAGCTTTGGCGATAACGCCTGCAAGCTGCGTAGCCTTGCTTTTCACACGCCCCTCGACCATCACGCGGATCAGCGGCTCCGTGCCTGAAGGCCGCAACAACACGCGTCCGGCGCCATTCAAGGCGCGCTCCGCCACGGCCACAGCCTTGACCACCGCCGGCGCCGACAATGCCGCACGCGCGGCCCCGCCTGCAATCCGCACATTGACCAGTACCTGGGGATACAAGGCAAAGTCCACCGCCTCCGCCAGCGTGATATCGGCACTGAGCAGTGCCTGCAGCACCTGCAGCGCGGAAACAATTGCGTCCCCCGTGGTGTGCTGATCAAGGCAGATGATGTGCCCGGAGTTTTCACCGCCCAGTTGCCAGCCGCGGGCCTGCAGCATTTCCAGCACATAGCGGTCGCCGACCTTGGCGCGGGCAAACGGAATCCTGATTTTCTCCAGCGCCTGCGCCATCGCCATATTCGTCATCTGGGTGCCAATGACGCCACCCTTGAGCACGCGGCTGCGCCTGCGGTGCGCGGCAACGACATAAAGCAATTCATCGCCGTCATAGATGCGGCCCGTGGCATCCGCCATGATCAGCCGGTCGCCGTCACCGTCCAGCGCGATGCCGATGTCGGCCCTGGCTTTTTTCACAGCCCGCCGCAATGATTCCGGATGCGTCGCTCCGACGGCCTTGTTGATATTGAAACCGTCAGGCGTTGCGCCGACCGTCACAACGTCCGCGCCCAGTTCATGGAATACGTGCGGGGCAATGTGATAGGCCGCACCGTGGGCGCAATCCAGGGCTATGCGCATGCCGCGCAGATCGAGATGGGCCGGGAAAGTGCTTTTGCAGAATTCGATGTAACGTCCGGCGGCATCTTCAACACGCCGCGCCTTGCCGAGCCGCGCCGACGATGCGCACTGCAGCGGTTTTTCAATTGCAGCCTCAATCGCCGCTTCCGTGCCGTCCGCCAGCTTGGCGCCGGAGGACGAAAAGAACTTGATGCCGTTGTCCTGATACGGGTTGTGCGATGCGCTGATCACGATGCCGGCGGAAAGCCGCAAGGCCCGGGTCAGATAGGCGACCCCGGGGGTCGGCATCGGCCCCACCAGCAGCACATCGACACCGGCCGCAGACAGGCCCGCCTCCAGCGCCGACTCCAGCATGTACCCTGAAACCCGGGTGTCCTTGCCGATCAGCACCGCCGGACGCTCCTTGCCGGCCTTGTGCGCCAGCACCTTGCCTGCCGCATAACCCAGGCGCATCACGAAATCCGGCGTAATCGGCGCCACCCCCACCACGCCGCGCACGCCGTCGGTGCCGAAGTATTTCCGGCTGCTTGTTTTAGCCGTGGTTTTGCCTGCTTTTTTGCTCATCACATCCCTGACAGTTGCGCCCCTGTTGCGGTCGCCTATTCTAGTCTTTCACCGCATTCCATACAGCCATGGCATCACGCGTCGCCGCCA
>CAZSIR010000062.1:0-15560 GCA_964606765.1 uncultured Bordetella sp.
AGAAGCGCAAAAATCCTGCTCGCCGTGTTGATCACGGCCGGCGGCGGAGGGCTGCAGCAGGCAGTTGCCGCAGACCCGCAATACGCCCGCAGCCTTGCCGCCACCTGTTTTACCTGCCACGGCACCGATGGTCGCAGTGTCAACGGCGTGCCGCCCGCACTTGCAGGGCGGAACAAGGATGAGTTGCTCAGGCAGATGCAGGATTTCCGTGACGGCAAGCGCCCGGCGACCATCATGCACCAGCATGCCAAGGGCTACACTAACGAGCAACTCGAGCTGATCGCGGGCTATTTTGCTGCGGTGATTCCGGGCCGCGCGGCTTCTGCGCCGGTTCCGCGTTAGGAGGATGTCATGACAATTTCCAGACGCGAATTCATCCGCTGGTCCGTGGCGGGAGCCGGTGTTTCAGCGATGGGCGGCTGCGCCAGCCTTGGCGGCGGCGGCGGAAAGGTGGTTGTGGTCGGCGGCGGTTATGGCGGTGCGACCGCGGCGAAATTCATCAAGCTGTGGGCGCCGGACATCGATGTCACCCTGGTCGAACCCAACCAGCATTTCATTTCCTGCCCGATCAGCAATCTGGTGCTGGGCGGCAATGCGCAGATGAGCGATATCACCTTCAGTTACGAAGGCCTGCGCAGCCGCGGCATCCGCGTGATCCGCGACACCGCGGTGGCCATCGACGGCGAAAAGCGCCAGGTGCGCCTCGCCGGCGGCGAAAGTCTTGACTACGATCGCGCCATCGTGTCACCCGGCGTCGATTTCCTGTTTGACCAGATTCCCGCGCTGAAAAGCGCGGATGCGCAGAACCGCATCCCGCATGCGTGGAAAGCCGGCGCGCAGACCGTGGCCCTGCGTAACCAGCTCACGGCAATGCCTGACGGCGGTGTCTATGTATTGCAGATTCCGATGGCCCCTTATCGCTGCCCGCCGGGGCCCTATGAGCGGGTATGCCAGGTCGCCGACTACTTCAAAAAGGCAAAACCGAAGTCCAAGATCATCGTTCTGGATTCCAATCCGGACATCACGTCGAAAAAGGGATTGTTCCTCGCGGCCTGGAACGGCTTGTACAAAGGCATGATCGACTATCGCCCGAACAGCGAAATCGCCGATGTCGACATCAAGGGCATGACGGTCAAGCTGCAGTTCGACAACGTCAAGGGCGACGTGCTGAACGTGGTGCCGGCGCAGCGTGCAGCCGATATTGCCGTGAAAAGCGGATTGATCACCGCCAACAACCGCTGGTGCGGCGTCGACTGGACGACCTGCGAATCGGTGGCGGTGAAGGGCGTGCATGTGCTGGGTGATGCGACGCTGTCGGCTTCGGCGATGCCGAAGTCGGGCAGCATGGCCAACCAGCACGCGAAGGTCTGCGCTGCCGCAGTGATTGCCCTGCTGAAGGGGCAGCCGGTGAATGCGGACACCATGATGATGAACACCTGCTACAGCTTCGTCAGCGGCGACAGCGCGATGCATGTCGCGTCGGTGCACCGTTACGACGCGACGCAGAAAAGCATACTGCCGGTGAAGGGCAGCGGCGGGGTTTCCACCGCGGCCAGCGGCGCCGAAGCGGTGTACGCCTGGGGCTGGGCGCGCAACATCTGGGCCGAAGCGCTGGCCTGAACCATCCGCTTCCAGGAATAAAAAAGGGCGCGCAGCGTCCTTTTTTATTGGCCTGCCGGCGTTCTGTGCGGCGGAATCCGCCACCAGGTCAGCACGACCAATGCAGCGTAAGCAAAATAGGTCAGCGTGAAAATCCAGGCGGGCAGCTCATAAAACAGCAGGGCATGGATCCAGCGCGCGATGAAGCTGTGGTCCCGGCTGGCGCCGCGCAGTGCGTCCTCCCACAGGGTCAGCGGACACCAGAAACCGGCGGCGGCTTCGGCGCTGACCAAAAGGATGGCGGCCAGATGCGCTGCGCGGAAACGGAAATTGCGCACCCAGCGCCAGCCCGCGGCCGCGCCGATCCAGACCAGCGGCAGGCCCAGCACGACAAACAGCACGAATGCGAAATGAAAGGCGAGTATGAAATCCGCGAGCAGCAGCTGCATCCGCTGCGCGCCGGGCGGCTCAGGCTTTACCGGTGGCGACGGGGCGACGCCGGTCACTGACCCATTCGCTCCATGAACCCGGGTAGAGCCGGGAGCCCTTCAGTCCGGCGACTTCCATCGCCAGCAGGTTGTGGCAGGCCGTGACGCCGGAGCCGCACTGGTGGACGATGGCTTCAGCGGCATGACCGTTCAGCACGGCGCCGAATTCGGTTTTCAGCGCGGACGCTGATTTGAAGTGGCCGTCTTCACCCAGATTGAGTCTGAAAAAACGGTTGGCGGCCCCCGGGATGTGTCCGGCCACCGGGTCCAGGGTTTCGTTTTCGCCGCGGAAGCGGTCATTGCTGCGCGCATCTATCACTAGCGACTTGCGTTCCTGCAGATTGGCCAGCACCTGGGCGCTGTCGACCGCAATCTGCGGCCGCGGCTTGCCGCTGAAACTGGCCGGCTCGGCGGCAGGCTGTGCCACGGTGACCGGGAGCCCGGCCTTGGTCCAGGCCTGCCAGCCGCCATCAAGGACTGCGGCCTTGTCATGGCCGACCCAGCGCAGCATCCACCACAGACGCGCTGCGTAGACGCCGCCGGTTTCATCGTAGGCGACGACCTGTGTATTGTTGCTGATGCCGAGCGCGCCGAGGCGCAGGCAGAAGGTCGCGGGATGCGGCAGCGGGTGGCGTCCGGTCAATCCGGTCTTGGGGCCGGAGAGGTCGACGTCGAGATGGAGAAAACGCGCGCCGGGAATATGTCCGGCGCGGTAGGCCTTGTAACCCGCGCTGTGGTTGGCCAGATCATGGCGGCAGTCGCAGATCACCCACTGCGGATCATCCAGATGGGCCGCGGTTTCTTCGGCGCTGACGAGCGTACTGTGGGCCATGGCTGCGGTGCTGCGGTCGGGTTGGAGGGGGCAAAGGTAACAAACGCCGATTGAAAATCAAGCACGGAAAAAAACAACGGCAACCCAGGGTTGCCGTGAATTAATCATAAGTATTTGATTTTAAATATAAATTTAATATATGACCGTTCCGGTCGGGTGACTTTTTATAAATGCGGCGCCACTTCGCGGCGCAGAAACTCATGGAAATGCAGCATGCCGTCTTCCAGCGGTGACTGGTACGGGCCCGCTTCGCTGCGGCCCTGCCGCCACAAGGCACGGCGGCCTTCGGTCATGCGCGCGATGATTTCCGCGTCCTCCACCGCGGTTTCGCGGTAGGCGGCCTGCTCGGCCTCGACGAATTCACGCTCGAACAGCGCGATGTCTTCCGGATAATAAAACTCGACGACGTTGCTGCAGGCTTCGGGACCGCGCGGAATGATGGCGCTGATCACCAGTACGTGCGGATACCACTCGACCATGATGTTGGGGAAGTAGGTCAGCCAGATTGCGCCGTGGGCGGGCTGCCGGTCGGCGCTCTGGCGCAGCACCTGTTCGTGCCAGCGCTGGTAAACCGTGCTGCCGGGACGTGCGAGGCGGTTCTTGATGCCGCAGGTCTGCACGCTGTACCAGTCGCCGAATTCCCAGCGCAGATCGGCGACATTGACGAACTGGCCGAGTCCGGGATGGAAGGGCTCGACGTGGTAATCCTCGAGATAGACCTCGATGAAGGTTTTCCAGTTGCAGGCGTATTCCTCGACTTCGACGCGATCAAGCATATAGCCGGAAAAATCCAGGTCCTGCAGTACGCCCATCTTCGCCAGATCGCGGGCGACATCGCGTTTGCCGGAAAACAGCAGGCCGTTCCAGCGCGTCAGCGGCGTACGCGCCAGATCGAGGCAGGGCGTGTCGGGGAAATGCGGCGCACCGAGCAGCTTGCCGTCGAGGCCGTACGTCCAGCGATGCAGCGGACAGATGATGTTCCTGGTGTTGCCGCGATCCTTGAGGATCACTGCCTGGCGATGACGGCAAATGTTCGACAGCAGCTCGACGCCGCCCGCACTGCGCACCAGCGCCAGTGCGTTGCCCTGCCAGGCGAGCGTCTGATAATCGCCGACATTCGGCGTCATCAGCTCATGGCCGACGTAACCGGGACCGTTGTCGAACAGCAGGCGCTGCTCAAGATCATGAATCCGCGGATCGAAGTACCAGGACACAGGCAGCTGCGGAGTGGACTGGTGTAGTGCGGTAACGCTGGAGAGGTCGGACATGCAGCGGGGCGATTACGCGTTGGGCGGCCGGAAGAGGGGTTTCAAGGATATGATTTTTAAAGGTTTTGCCAGCAGTTCGGCATCCCGGGCAGGCTGCAAAAATGAGGGGGCTATTCTTTCCCAGGGGCTCCCAAAAGGCAATGAGAATTTGCTCAGCGGGCGCTTGCGCTGCCGGGCGGATTTTTTGTAAGCATATGTTTATAAAAGAAAATATCTCCGAAATAGGCTGTTGCAAAAGAACCAGTGTTGTCGGTGTCGGTGGCAATAGCGATGGCTTTCACCGGCGGGGCTTCATCACCAAAGGCGGCGCGGAAATCAGCGGCGACATTGCGTTCGAAGCCGGTCCATTGTCCGACCCGTGCCGCGCCGGAGGCGACGACGATCAGCTGCACGCGGGCACTGTAGGCGCTGGGCACGATGGTTTCCGTCGGCGTGCGGTTGTCCCATACGTAACACAGCGTTGCCGCCGGCAGTTCCGCATCAAACAGCGCGCGCGCAAGCCGCAATTTGGTCCGCTCGATGAGCGGCAGTTTTTCCAGCGGGTAGTCGAACATCACATAAAGGCGCGCCGGGAAGTCGTCGCCTTCTTTGCTGCGCAGATCGGCGCTGGCAATCAGATTGTCAATTTTCCAGCGCCAGCGCAGCCAGGGAAATTCCAGCGGATTGACGCGCAGGGATTTTGACAGCCCCGAGGCTGCGGCCCTGGCTTCGGCATGCACGACGGTGCTTCCACCGTCATCGACCAGCGTATAACGCGTGGCGGGGATGGCGCTGGAAGCGGTCAGCGGCCTCCACTCAGCGGGCATTGCGGCACCCGCCCGCAGGGCAGAGAAGGCCGCAGCGGTGATCGGGTCTTCAGCGGCCATGGCAATGGCTGAGGCCATTGCCATGGCGGCGAACAGCAATTCCTCAAGCCGGCGACGGCAGGTCATCCATCAGCCCCGATTGTTGCAGCCGCAGGTAGTCTTCCGGACGGTCGACATCCCACAGCGTTTCCAGTTCCTGCCAGCGCAGGCCGAGTTCGTGCAGGTGTTCACGGGTCTGCGCCATCACCGTTGACTCGCCCCAGGCGATGCCGGCGAAGAGTTGCGGCGTCGCCCGGGCAAGACCGACCAGCACATAGCCGCCGTCTTCCGCCGGCGCGAATACGGCATCGTTGCCGTCGCGCAATGCGGCCATGGCCTGATGCAGATGTGCCGGTGTGAGCGCCGGGCAATCAGCGCCGATGCAGACGGCGCATGCACTTTGTTCCAGCGTGGCCGTGAATGCATCGGCCATTCGTGCGCCGAGATCATCGCCATGCTGCACATGCAGCGCAGCCTGGAATTGCTGCGCAGCGGATCGCAGGAACGGGTTTTCGGCATCCGGCGCGCACCACAGCGCGATGGTGCCCGTTGATGCCGAACGTGCGGTGGCGAGCGCGCGACGGATCAGCCGGCCGTGCAATGCGGCAGCGCCGGCGGCGCCGAGCAGGGGAATCATCCGGGTCTTCGCCGCGCCGGCGACCGGCGCCCTGGCGAAAACCATCAGCGCTGACTCAGGATTTGTTGCGGGCATAACGTTGTGCCAGCCGGTCCGGGTCGGCGCCCAGCCAGTAGGCGAGGCGCAGCCGCCACATCAGCAGCATCGTTCGCCATACGCCCTGCTGCTCCCAGCGCCGTCCGGAAGTTGTGAGCTTGTGCGCGATGCACAGCGGCGGGCTGTAGATTTTGAGCTGGCGGGAAAATGCAATGTCCTCCATCAGCGCGATTTCCGGGAAGCGGCCTGCGGCCTCGAACAGGGAGCGTGTCATGAACATCGCCTGGTCGCCGGTGGCGATGCCGGTGAAACGCGAGCGCAAGTTCATCATCCCGGCAATCAGGTGCAGCAGCGGATGGCGCCCGTCGATACGCACATCAAAACGGCCCCAGCTGCGGCGGCTGCGCGCAAGGCCGTCGATCATCAGGCCATCGGCGCCTTCGGGCAGGCGGGTATCCGCGTGCAGGAAACAGAGAATCTGGCCACCCGCCACCGCGGCGCCGGCATTCATCTGCCGGGCGCGGCCGCGTTGCGCGGTGATGACCCTGTCGGCGCCGCCATGTGCGATGGCCGCGGTGTCATCACTGCTGCCGCCGTCGGCAACGATGATTTCCGCGCCGCGGCTCCGCAGAACCTGGAGTGATTCAAGCGTGGCGGCGATGCCTGCGGCTTCGTTCAGCGCGGGGATGATGATGGACAGCGACAAAGCGGGCGCGGCTATTTTCTGACGTCGTTCAAGGCCCAATCATAATCGATGTGGCGGATCGGGGCCTTGCGCTCGGCGATCAGTTTTTGCTGCGCCGGCTGATCGGCAAGCAGTGACGCATACTTTGCAAAAAACTGCTCGCGCGAATTCATCGCCTGTCCCTTGCCGTCAAATCCGCGGTAGGCGCTTGTCCAGTCCTCACTGAACCATTTGAAGATTTCGGAGACTTCCAGCGAATTCTCCGCGGCGCTGTAGCGGTTGCGGCTGCGGTCGGAGAGAAAACGCCGCGTCTGTTCTTCCAGTTGCGCGTCCAGCCGTTCCGCGACATAGGGCTCCTCCCGCAGCATCGGACAGCCGACGGAGGCGCAGTTCACGGCGAAATGCACGCGCGGCTCGTTGTAGGCGCCGGGCTTGCGCAGCGTTTCATGCTCGATCATGTCCAGCGAAAACTCGCGGCCGAGCAGCATGAAGAACTTGTCCTTGAAGGGATTGCCAAACAGCTTGCCGAAATCCCAGATCGATTTGATGTTCGGATAACGCGTGAGGATTTTTTCCGTGGTGTGGGCGTTGTAGGCGTTGATCAGGAAGGCCATCTGCTGCGGTTTGCTCCAGCCGGCGAATTCCTGGGCGCTGACTTTGGACAAGCTGTCGAGATAACTTTTGAGCGCTGAGCGATCCTGCGCAAGGCCGGCGTAGCGCAGCTGCGAGCTTTTGCCGCCGTCGATCAGCACCACGTGCTTTTTCAGCAGGGCTGCCCAGGCTTTGTGGTCGTGGTCGAAGGATTGGGCGCTGCTGATCAATGGTGATGCCATCAGCAGGAAGGTCAGCAGGAAGTTTTTCATATTTAAATCAATTAATTACAGTGATTATGAATTTGATGCTGATGCAGGCAATCGGCGGATCGCAAGGCGATGGCTTCAACTTCGCTGACAAGGCCTACCCACGCCGCCAGGCATGAAATTTCTCCACCCACTCCAGCGCCTTCTTAGGCGCGTGGGCGCGCTTCCAGTTCCCCGCCACGTATTTATTGGCTTCGGCCAGCGTCGGATAAATATGGATGGTGCCGAGGATCTTGTTCAGTCCGATGCCGTATTTCATCGCGGTGACGAATTCCGTGATCAGGTCGCCGGCGTGCTCTCCGGCTATCGTTGCGCCGAGGATTTTGTCCTTGCCGGGCACCGTCAGCACCTTGACCAGTCCATGCGCGCTGCCGTCGGCGATCGCGCGGTCGAGGTCGTCGATGCCGTAAGTGGTGACTTCGCAGGGAATGTTTTTTTCCTTCGCTTCGGTTTCATTGAGGCCGACGCGCGCCACTTCCGGGTCGGTGAAGGTGGCCCAGGGGATCACCGAGTAATCGACGCGGAATTTCTTGAGGCCGCCGAACAGGCCGTTGACTGCCGCGTACCAGGCGGTATGCGCCGCCGTGTGCGTGAACTGGTACGGGCCGGCCACGTCGCCGCAGGCGAGGATGTTGGGATATTTTGTCTGCAGGAATTCGTTGACCTCGACGGTGCGTGATTTGCTGACCGGGATGCCGAGTTCTTCGAGGCCGTAACCCTTGGTGTTGGCGACGCGGCCGACCGCGCAGAGCAGGGCGTCGAACGCGATGCGCACTTCATGCTTTCCGCTGCCGCCATCCGTTTCGCAGTACAGGACTTTTTCGCCGTTCTCGACGGCAAAACGTTGCGCCTTGTGATTGACCAGCACATCAACGCCTTCCGCGCGGAATTGTTCAAGCACCATGCCGGAGAATTCCGGGTCTTCGCGGATCATGAGCCGCGGCAGCATTTCGACCTGGGTGACCCTGGACCCGAGCCGGGCAAAACACTGCGCCAGCTCGCAGCCGATGGGGCCGCCGCCGAGCACCACCAGGCGCTTCGGCAATTCACGCAGATCCCACACCGTATCCGAAGTCAGGCAGCCGACCTCGTCGATGCCGGGGATCGGCGGCACGAAGGGGCGCGCGCCCGCGGCAATGACGATGCTGCGCGTGCTCAGCGTCTGTGTGCCGTTCGCAGTGCGGATTTCCACGCTCCACGGCGTGACGATTTTTGCCGTGCCCTGCAGGCATTCGACGCCGAGTCCGGTGTAGCGTTCGGCGGAGTCATGCGGTTCGATGTCGCGGATCACGCGCTGAATGCGTTCCATGATTTCGGCGAAATCGAAATCCACTTTTGTGTCTTTCAGGCCGTAGTGGCTGGCGTGCTTCATCGTTGCCAGCAGCTTGGCGGACTTGATCAGGGCCTTGGACGGCACGCAGCCGGTGTTCAGACAGTCGCCGCCCATCCTGTGTTGCTCAACCAGCGTGACTTTGGATTTCACCGCGGCGGCAATATAGGCCGATACCAGGCCGGCCGAGCCGCCGCCAATGACGACGAGATTGCGGTCGTAGCGTGCCGGCCGGGTCCAGCCGGCGTAGACCTTGCGTGCCTTCAGGGCGTCCAGCACTTTTTTCGCCACCAGCGGGAATATGCCCAGCAACGCGAAGGCCAGCAGCAGGCCGGCGGAAATTTTGAACTGGCCGAGCTGGGTGCCGGCATAGACATAGACGACGGTGCCGGCGAACATGCCGAGCTGGCTGACCCAGTAGAAGGTCCAGGTCCTGATCGATGTCAGCCCCATCACCAGGTTGATGACGAAGAAGGGAAACACCGGCACCAGCCGCAGCGCAAACAGGTAGAACGCCCCTTCGCGGGCCACGCCTTCGTTGACCGGCCGCAGCTTGTCGCCGAATTTCTGCTGCACCCAGTCGCGCAGCAGGAAGCGCGAAGCGAGGAAGGCCAGCGTCGCGCCCAGCGTCGAGGCAAAAGACACGATCACGGCGCCCCACAGCAAACCGAACATCGCGCCGGCAACCAGGGTCATGATCGCCGCACCGGGCAGCGAGAGGCCGGTGACCGCGACATAGGCGGCAAAGAACAGCAAACCGGTGCGCAACGGGTGGGCGGCGATCTCGGCGTCAATGGCGGCGCGCTGCGACTGGAAATAATCCAGTGTGAAATACTGTTTCAGGTCGAAGGCGAAAAAAGCGACGATGCCGGCCGCGATCAGGGTGAACAGCAGGATTTTGCTTTTTTTCATTGTATGGCCTCAGCGGAGCGTAATCCCTGCAGCAGCATCGGGTCGATGTGTATGCCCCTGAGCATGGCACGGTTGATGCCATAGCGGGGCCCGTTGATGATGCGTTGATGATAGGACAGATGGCCTGCGCTGCCGGCAGGCCAGTTGGCGAGGAATTCACGCTGCCACCGCGCGTGGTCATAGGGTACCTTCAGTGCATCGACATGCACGCCGTCGATCACCGTGCCGTAAATCGCGGCCGGCGCCTGCGCCGGGGCGCCGGAGATGCGCGTCATGACGCCGAATTGGGTGCCGGCAAAATTCGGCATGCCGGCTGCGCCGTTGTTGATGAGCACGCAGTCCCCCTGAGGCCGGGCAAGCCGCAGCGCCACCGGCAGGCAGGTATGGCTGCCGGCGATGATGCGGGCCTTGCTGGCGGCGAGATGCGAGGCCACGGCGGCTATGCCATGGTTGTCGCGCAGGGCGGATTCGTCATAGGACCATCCGGCCAGTGATTCGCAGTCCCCGTGCACGATGGCGACGCGCAATCCCCCGATTTCCGCGACCAGGTTCATCGGCAGCGCAGCCAGTTGTTCACGCAGGGCCGGAAACCGGCGGGCTGTCGCGCGTAATTGCGCAAGCATGGTGTTGGAGCGCCCGACCTCGGCGTCGCTGACGCTGTCGGGATAGGCGCAGCCGCAGCCGGCCGCATCGTCATCGCCGGCCAGTTCGGTTTCGACATTGCCGCGCAGCGCCTGATGCGCCAGCACGCCCTGGTTGATTTCGGCAAACCCGTCGGCATCGCGGTTGAACCAGTTGAAATCGCCGTTGAACACCAGTGTCACCGCCGTGCTTTCAGCGGCGGCGAGGTCGAGTATGGCGTGCAGCGCAGCGCGGTTGCCGTAAAGGCCGCCAACCACATAAAGGGTTTCGGCGCGGATTTCCGCCGGCCGGCTGAGCGAAGCCGGTGCGTAGCGGTAATGCAGCGGGCAGCTGCGGCCGGCCTGCATGGCGGGTCAGCGCTGTGCGCGCATCCGTTGCGAGATGACCGGAAGCAGGAACCCGCCGATGCAGATCAGCAGGCCATACAGATTGGTGCCCAGCAGCAGCGCGTACTTGCCGTTGCCGATGGCCCATGACTGCGGGATCAGGCCGGCGGCGAACAGGACGCCCAGCGCGATGCCGGGCCAGAACGCAAGATGGAAGCTCCACGGTGAATGTTTCACCAGCGGCGCCAGCAGGAATACCGGCGCCAGGCCCATCACCATGGTGCCGCTGACGGTGGTGGCCTTGAGGATGTCGGTGCCGGCGATCATCGGCAGGTTGCCGAGTATGGCGAATGCCAGCATGGTCCACATGCCGATGATCATCGCGCGCGGCCCGGGCGTGCGTCCGGCCATCATCGGCAGTTCGCGGCCGATGGATTTGGCCACCGATGAAAAAGTCGAATCCAGCGTTGAGCCGGCGGCCATGATCATCACCACCGTCATCAGCATATAGGGCAGGGTGCCGAAGGCCAGCGCCACCGCACCCGGCATGTTGTCGCCGGTCGGCAGGCCCTCGAACTTGGCATGCACACCGATCAGGCTGAACGCGAAAATGCAGAGAAAGCCCAGTACGCCGGCGACGATGAACGCGCGCAGCATGGTTTTTTCCCTGGTGATGAAGCCGCGGTCCGTCAGCACCGGATCATGAAAAGGGTAGGACACCACCTGCAGCAGCGCCACCAGCAGCAGGTCGACGCCGGCATTGAGGCGGAAATCGCCGACGCTCAACAGGGTGCCGACGCCGTGCTTGGGCAGCACCAGGAAGAGCACGATGCCGAGCACGATCACGAACAGCACGGCCTGTATCACGTCGGTGACAATGGAGCTGCGCAGGCCGCCTTTCAGGCTGTAAATCAGCGTGACCGCGGTGAACAGCAGCGCGGAGGCGATGAAGGTCCACTCACCGGCCTTGCCGTAATAGGCGCCGACCACCGCAGTGTTGCTCCACACTTCGTTGTAAAGGCGGATCAGGATCGCCGCGGTGAAGGCCAGCGCGGCGAGCCGGCCGTAACGCTGGATCAGGAAGGGCACGAGGCCGGTGGCGCCGTGGCGCGTGCGCAGCCAGTAAATGACAAAACCCGCCAGCGGGATCGACAGCCAGTAGGTGGCGTAAGCCAGTCCGCCGACCACGCCCCAGGCCGCGCCGAGGTTGGCGGCATTGGTCACCGACTTGGCGAAGATCCAGCTGATGAAAATGCTGCACATCAGCGCCCATTCGGTCGCCGGCCGGCCGGCATCATCGCTGCCGCTGAAAAAGCCGGCTTCGGTGCGGGAGCGCGGTGAAATGGCATACATCACGCCGCCGTAGAGCAGCAGGAAACTCCAGAAATAAACGGCGAAGGCGGGTTCGATCATGATGGTCCCTGGCGTATGGACGAAAACGGGTTCAATGGCCCAGCGCGCCGCCGCAACTCGACCCCTGGCCGGCCGTGCAGCCGTAGCAGTGATCCCTGACGGCGATGGGGTTGTTTTCGAGATTGGCGCCGATCAGTTCGCGCAGATGCGTCAGTGGGCGGTTTTTCCACGGCAGCGGCAGACCGAGCATCTGGTTGAAGTCGCAGTCATGAACGTAGCCCTGCCAGTCCACTGACAGCAGCGAGCGGCACATCACGGACTCCAGATTTGCCGGTTGATAGGCGCCCTTCAGCAGGGCCATGTAGGGTTCAAACTGGCCTTTGGACACCAGCGTGCTGCCGAAGCGCTGGATCGGCATGTTGGTCAGCACGAACAGTTCGTTGAACACCACGCCGTAGGCATCAAACAGCCTTTGCTTGTAATCCTGCTGCAGTTGTTGCTGCCCCGGCGGCAGCACGGGGCCCTGCGGGTTGTAAACCAGGTTCAGTTTCAGCGCCGACCCGGGTCGACCGTAACCAAGACCATTCAGCGATTGCAGCGCGCGGATGCTGGTGCCGAACACCCCCTTGCCGCGCTGGCGGTCGACATTGTCTTCGAGGTAACAGGGCAGTGACGCTGTGATTTCCACCTGCTGGTCAGCGAGGAACTGCGCCAGGGTTTCCTGTTCCGGCTCGAACAGGATCGTCAGGTTGCAGCGGTCGATCACGCGCACGCCCAGCCTGCGTGCGGCTGTGACCAGCCCGCGAAAATGCGGATTCAGTTCAGGCGCGCCGCCGGTGACATCCAGCGTGGTGATTTTTGCAGACTGAAGATAGGCAATGACTTCGTTGATGGTTTCCTGCGACATCAGTTCGGTGCGCGTGGGGCCGGCATTGACATGGCAGTGCAGGCAGCTCTGGTTGCACTTGTAACCGAGATTCACCTGCAGGGTTTCGGTGCGGCGGCGGCGGATGGCGGGGAAGTCGCTCGCTTCCATCAGGGGCAGGGTGGCGTGCATCAGCAGCTCCGGATTCGGTGGGTATGACCAATGTAACCGACATTAGTCGGGAGCGCCGGGGATTCCTTACAAGGCGCAATGGGTGCGGCCAGCAGGCTGTCGCGGTTGCGTTACGGCGTGCCGGATGCTGTCACGACAGGCCGTTGATGATGTTATCGTTCCATGGTGATTCTGTAGTTGGAACAACGCGGATCTGCAGGGAATTTTCGGCATTGCAGCCTGCCGGCAGATCATCATCGCCAGTTCGACCGGGGAGAGAACCATGAATATTCTGCGCACGACTGCTGTAACCGCGATGCTGTTTTTCTGCATGTCTGCATCGGCGGCTGATGGATTGATCGCCCTGCGCAGTCCGCACAATGTCAAGGATACGCTGGACCGTTTTGAATCCGTGGCGAAGGGCAAGGGGCTGAATATTTTCCTGCGTGTTGACCATGCCGCCGGCGCAAAAAAAGCGGGCAAGTCCCTGCGCCCGACGGAGCTGCTGGTATTCGGCAATCCGCAGGGCGGTACGCCGTTGATGGAATGCGCGCAATCCGCCGGCATAGATATGCCGCTGAAAGCGCTGGCCTGGGAAGATGCATCAGGGCAGGTCTGGCTGGCTTACAACGACCCGCAGTATCTGGCGGCGCGGCATGAAGCCGGAATTTGCCCGGTGGTGCCGAATCTGCGCAAGGTGCTCGACGCATTGGCCGCTGAAGCTGTAAAGGCCCTGTAATCCCGCAGCAGGGCTGCGACACCGCCATATCGGCGCCGGTCACAGGCGCCGAAAGCGGTGCTTCGCGTTGACCGCAAGCCCCTGATTGCGTTACATTTCCTGTCCTTTCCGCGGGTGACGGCATCATGACAAAAACAAGCAAACCCACATCGGCCGCGCCTGCTTTCGAGTCCGCCCTTGCCGAACTGGAAAAAATCGTCGAAGCCATGGAAGAAGGCCAGATGCCGCTGGAGCAGTCGCTGGCGGCCTACAAGCGCGGCGCGGAACTCCTCAAACTGTGCCAGACCCAGCTGCAGGACGCACAGCAGCAGGTGAAGATCCTCGAAAACGGCGTGCTGAAGAACTTCGGCGGCGCCGAATAGTTTTCCGGCGCCTGTTTTCCTTCCCCGTTTTTTCGTTTTCTTCTTTTCCCATTTTTCCATCGTGACCGCTCCCGATTTCCAGGCCTGGGCCGCCGCCGGCCAGCAGCGCATCGAGGCTTTCCTGCAGCGCGTGTTGCCGCAGCCGGACATTGCGCCGCAGCGCCTGCACGCGGCGATGCGTTACGCGGTGCTGGGCGCCGGCAAACGCGTGCGGCCGCTGCTGGCCTATGCCGCGGGCGAGCTGTCTCGGGCCGATCCCGAACGCGTCACGGTCGCCGGCGCCGCGGTGGAAATCATCCATGCTTATTCGCTGGTGCATGACGACCTGCCCTGCATGGATGACGACGTGCTGCGCCGGGGCAAGCCGACCTGCCATGTCGAGTTCGACGAGGCGACGGCGCTGCTGGTCGGAGATGCGCTGCAGAGCCTGTCCTTCCAGCTCCTCGGCGAATACCGCCTCGCCGACGATGCGAAAGCGCAGCTCGAAATGGTCAAGCTGCTGGGCGCGGCTTCCGGATCGCGCGGCATGGCCGGCGGCCAGGCCATCGACCTCGCGGCCGTCGGCAAAACGCTGAGCGTGCCCGAACTCGAATTCATGCACATCCACAAAACCGGCGCGCTGATCCGCGCGGCCGCCGTGCTCGGTGCGCATTGCGGCAACGGATTGAGTGATGCGGAGTTTTCCCGCGTCGATGCCTTTGCCAAGGCCGTCGGTCTGGCCTTCCAGGTCGTGGATGACGTGCTCGATGCCGAAGCGCCGACTGCAACCCTGGGCAAAACCGCGGGCAAGGATGCGGAGCAGGGCAAACCCACCTATGTCAGCGCCATGGGTATTGCGCAGGCCAAAACGCTGGCCGGCGAATTGCGCGAACAGGCCCTGCAGGCGATTGCACCCTTCGGTCCGCGCGGCGCCCGGCTGGCGCAATTGGCGGATTTCATCGTGTTGCGCAAGTTCTGAGACAATAAGGCCATGAGCGGGACATTGACCATGGACGGGGCCAGCGGGCAGGAGCGGCCCTTGTACGATCTGCTGAAATCGGTGGCGTCGCCGCAGGACCTGCGCCTGCTCGAGCGCAGCCAGCTGCCGGCGCTGGCTGCCGAGCTGCGCGCCTACCTGCTCGAATCCGTGAGCCAGACCGGCGGCCACCTGTCGTCCAACCTCGGCACGGTCGAGCTGACGATTGCGCTGCATTACGTTTTTGACACGCCGCATGACCGGCTGGTGTGGGATGTCGGCCACCAGACCTACGGCCACAAGATACTCACCGGGCGCCGCGAAGCGATGAGCACGCTGCGCATGTGGCAGGGCATTTCGGGATTCCCGCAGCGCGCCGAATCCGTCTACGACACCTTCGGCACCGCGCATTCGAGCACGTCGATCAGCGCCGCGCTGGGCATGGCGGTGGCGGCGAAGCTGAAAGGCGAGCCGCGCCATGCGGTGGCGATCATCGGCGACGGCGCGATGACCGCGGGCATGGCCTTCGAGGCGATGAACAACGCCGGCGACATGGATGTCGACCTGCTGGTGATCCTCAACGACAACGACATGTCGATTTCGCCGCCGGTGGGCGCGCTGAACAAATACCTCGCCAAGCTGATGTCGGGCCGCT